>CALJFL010000049.1 GCA_938074135.1 uncultured Halieaceae bacterium
CAGGAGCTCCACAACGACGCGGTCATGCAGGAGCTGAAACAAAGCGGCGAACAGTTGAAGAGCGAAGCCGCAGCTGTCAGTAATGACCTGCAATCGGCTGTCGACAAAGCAGACCAGGCCCTGACATCCGGACCAGAAGAGCCCCCGCATAACAAACCTCCGCAGCCGAGCCCCTGATGGACGACGCCGAGGTCGATCAGCCCCAGCCCCTGGTAGCACACCTGACCGAGCTGCGCGACAAGCTGCTGCGCGCCATCCTTGCGGTGCTTATCGTTTTTATCGGCCTGTTCCCATTCGCCAACGAGATCTACGCTTTTATTTCGGAGCCGCTGCGAGCTATTCTGCCCGAGGGCGCTACGATGATCGCAACGGAGGTGGCCTCGCCGTTCCTCACGCCTTTCAAATTAACTCTGGTCGCGGCAATATTCCTGGCCATTCCCTACGTGCTCTACCAGGTATGGAGCTTTATCGCACCGGGCATGTATCGCCACGAGAAACGGTTGGCTATCCCATTACTGGTCTCCAGCATCCTTTTGTTTTACTGCGGTGCGGCCTTCGCGTACTACGTGGTTTTCCCGCTGATCTTTGCGTTTTTCACCAGCGTCGGTCCGACTGATGTCACCATCATGACGGACATCAACAGCTATCTCGATTTTGTGTTGAAGCTGTTTTTCGCCTTTGGTATCGCCTTCGAAATACCCATCGCCGCTGTGCTGCTGATCTGGGCAGGCATTACGACACCCGAGGCCCTGGGCAAAAAGAGGCCTTATATTATCGTCGGCTGTTTTGTTTTCGGCATGCTGCTGACACCTCCGGATATTATCTCCCAGGCGCTGCTGGCTATTCCAATGTGGATACTATTCGAATTTGGCGTTTTCTTTGGAAAGTTTGTGCAACCCAGAGAGCCTGATGAACAGACAGACAACCCTTAACCCCGGATTCATTCCCACAGAACTGCCAGCGCTCTACTGGCAGGCATAGGTCCCCACTATGATATTGCAATTACTCCAACGTGCCGACCCTCGCAAACTATTATTGCTTGCTCTGCTGCTGGTATCACTGCCGGCGATCGCGCAGGACAGCGCCAAGTCCGATGCTTCGATGCGAGAGATACTCGAAGCCGAAGAGAAGGCTGAAGAACTTATAGAGGAAAAAGAACAATCCCAGGCCAAAGGTATGGAAGTGCCTCAAACCCCATTGTCGAGCATGTTGGGCCTGCGCGAGGCCATGCGCCGCTCCGATTACGAAGCCGCGGCCGAGTACCTGGACATGCGCTTCCTGCCGGAAGAGCTGGATCAATACTCACCGGAGAGCCTGATAAGGGCGCTGGCCTACGTCTGGGCACAGCAGAACATCGCCGATTTATCAAACATCAGCGATGATCCCGCCGGCAACCTCGACGATGGGCTGGTCAGCTACAGGGAGTTGATCGGCACGGTTGTCATCAGTACTGGCGAAGTGCCGATTTACCTGCAGCGAGTACCTGACGGCAAGGGCGGGCGAACCTGGAAATTGTCCAATGCCACGGTTATGCGTATTCCGGAGATGTGGGAAGAGCTGGGTTACAGCCCCGCCGCCATCTACCTGAACAATCTGCTGCCGCGGTTTCGTTTCATGGGCATGGATAACTGGCAGGTGTTGGCAACCATTGTCTTCCTCATCATCGCCTGGCCACTCGCGGCGCTGGCAAGTTCACTGTTGATGCGCACGGTGCTGCTGATACCCAATGGGTTTCCGGAGGGCATAAAACGCTTCTTCCGTGGTCCCGGGAGGTTTTTCCTGTTTGTGCTGATTTGCCGGTTTCTGATGGGCTACCTGGGCCTGTCGCTAACCGCACGGGTCTACCTGGAGTCCTCTGGCGTCGATTACATCGCTTTCACGGTACTGTTCCTGGGCCTGCTGTCGCTGATGCGAGACTACCAGATCAAGCGTATGGAGATTGCCGGCAAGGCCGAATATGTCGCACTGCTGAAACCACTGACCACCATCGTAAAAACACTGGTCATTATGGTGCTGGCACTGATCTGGGCAGATCAGGCCGGCTACAACATGTCGACCATTTTGGCGGGGCTGGGCGTAGGCAGTCTCGCCGTAGCCCTGGCGGCGCAGAAAACCCTGGAAAACATCATCGGGGCAATTACCCTGTACACCGCCAGGCCGGTGAAACCTGGTGACCTGTGCCGCTTTGGCACGGTGACCGGCGTGGTCGAGGAAATAGGCCTGCGCTCCACGCTCATCCGCACACTGAATCGCACGATGCTGGTTGTGCCCAACTCGGTATTTTCGTCGGTTGAGGTTGAAAACCTGTCGTCTCGCGATCGCATCCGTTACTACCGGCATGTGCAGCTGCAGATGGCCAATGCCGACCAGTTGCGGGTGATTACCGCTGAACTGCGCGAGCTGTTCTACTCCCACCCCATGGTCATACAGGACACCGTCAGCATCAGATTCGAAAGTATCGAGCAGGCCACGGCGGTATTGCGCCTCGATGCCGGTATCGCAACCACCAACTATCAGGAATTCCTCGCGGTAGCAGAAGACCTCAATCTGCACATTGTTGAATTAGTGCATGGAGCTGGCGCCATATTCAGCGGCCCGGGCCAGGTACTGCAGATCCGCGAGTTCAAGCAGGCCTCCGACGAGGAGTTGGCCAGGATGCGGGCAACCCTCGACGACTGGCGGGAGCATGACCGACTACCCTTCCCCGACCACAGCGCCGACGAAAAACAGGGCCTCAAGGGGCAGCTGGACTATCCCCCGCCGGGTTCTTCCAGCTGATGCCCAAAAGCGCGCGTGGCATCGCTCCACTGAAGGCAATTCTGGGTTACCTCTGGCCCTACAAACCCCAACTTCTGGGCGCCGGCGCTGCCCTGCTATTTACTGCCGGCGCTACTCTGGCCCTGGGTCGGGGCGTGCAGTTCCTGATCGACCGTGGCTTTGGGGGCAGCAGCGAGGACCTCACCAATGCGGTGCTGGTTATCATCGCGATCAGTGCAGCGATTGCGGTGGGTACATTCCTGCGTTTTTACCTGGTGTCATGGCTTGGCGAGCGGGTCAGCGCAGATCTTCGCAAGGCCGTATTCGCCAACATCGTCCGCCTGCACCCCGGATTTTTTGAAACCAATCGCTCCGGCGAGATCATGTCGCGGCTGACCACCGATACCACCTTACTGCAAACCATCATCGGCTCCTCCTTCAGCATGGCCCTGCGCAGCAGCCTCACCCTTACCGGCGCCCTGGTATTGATGTTCATCACCAACCTGAAGCTGAGCCTGATCATTGCCGCCAGTGTACCTCTGGTACTGCTACCCATCCTGATATTCGGCCGCAGAGTGCGCAAACTGTCCAATCAGAGCCAGGACAGCATCGCCAGCGTTGGTAGTTATGCCGGAGAGATCATCCAGCACATCAAGGTGGTACAGAGTTATACCCGCGAGGAGTTCGAGGTAGAGGCCTTCGACGTGGAGGTCGAGCGCGCCTTCGCCATCGCCCGCCGGCGGATACGACAGCGGGCGCTGCTGATCTGCGGCGCAATTCTGCTCTTGTTCACCGGCATGTCCGGCATGCTCTGGAGCGGCGGGCAGGATGTCATCAGCGGTCGCATGACCGGTGGTGAGCTTGGCGCGTTCGTGTTCTACGCCATTATGGTCGGCAGCGGTTTTGCCACCATATCGGAGGTATGGGGAGAGTTACAGAGGGCCGCAGGCGCGGCGGAACGACTGCTGGAGCTGGTCAACACGCACAGCATTATCGAAGACTGTGCCGCCAACGATCTACCCGCCCCGAAACCGCGGGTCGAGGTACGCAATATCAATTTTGCCTATCCAGCCCGACCGGCCCAGCTGGCACTGGATGATTTTTCACTGGCTATCGAAGCCGGCAAGAGCCTGGCCCTGGTGGGCCCTTCAGGTGCCGGTAAGTCCACGGTGTTTGAATTGCTGCAGCGCTTCTATGACCCCCAGGAGGGTGCAATCGAGCTCGATGGTGTCGACATCAGGACAATGAACCTGCGCCAGTTGCGCTCGCAAACCGCCCTGGTACCACAACAACCCGCGCTGTTCACCGCCGACGTGCGCTACAACATCGCCTACGGCAAGCCCGGCGCCAGTGACGAGGAGGTCGAGGCTGCAGCGAAGGCCGCGTATGCCCACGATTTTATCAGCAAGCTGCCAGAAGGTTACCAAAGCCACCTGGGGGAACAGGGTGTGCGTCTTTCAGGGGGGCAACGCCAGCGCATTGCTATTGCCAGGGCCATTCTCAATGACCCCCGTATTTTGCTGCTGGACGAAGCGACCAGCGCACTGGACAGTGAGAGTGAATACCAGGTGCAGCTGGCCTTGCAGGAGCTGATGCGCAATCGAACAACAGTGATTATTGCTCACCGCCTATCGACAATTCTGCACTCCGATCGGATTGCAGTCCTGGATCACGGCAAGGTAGTAGCTACCGGCACTCACAGTGAGTTACTCGGCAGCAACCCGCTTTACGCCCGCCTGGCCAGCCTGCAATTCAGGGAAAGTGAGGAACTCAGCGAGCCGTCCGCTCTTGATCCAGCAGACGAACCCGGTCTTTCCGCTCCTGGTTGACCTTCACAAGATCAGCCAGGGTATCGCGCGATACATCCGCCAAATCGCCCATCCAGCTGAAGGTCAAACGGGTATTGTTCAGGGCGCAGTGCAGGGGTGCTGTCAGTGGTTTTTCCCGCAGAATTGATAGCGAGTCATCGAGAGCGGTACGCAAGTGCTCTCCGGTGATGTCCTTGCCCGAATCGTAGGCCATGGACACTACCTCAATTGATTCAAGCAAGGCTTCCAGGCCAATCCACTCAACCATGGTGCCCCGCTCAACGCTGCGGCGCACACCGCGACGGACTTTACGGGCCAGGTTGCGAAACTCTCGCTGCACCCGCGGGCCGAATACAGGGTCTGATGCCGGGCGCAGGTTGTCGTCTTCAGCGAGCTCTCGCCAGTCCTGCACCGTAAGAATCGACTCGATCTGGGGGAAGACCAGTTCCTCTTCACTGTTCATGTGCTTATAGCTGCGAGCAATGTAATCCTTACCCGCTTTCACCACCGCAGTGCCGGAGACCTTACCGTCGCGCCAGCGTTCTATGATTGCGAGCAGCTCGCGGCCAAGCGCCGCCATGGCATCGTGCTCACGTTGCAAGCTGTCAACATTGTCTGCTGCCGTGGGATCGATATCGGCGACACGACCATAAATGAGGTCTTCGCGAGGATGATGATAACGATCCGGCCATGACAGCATATAATCCATGCTCTCATAGAGCATATGGGTATCGACCATCTCACCCGCGGCTATCGCGTCGAGTTGCTGCCCCATCAACTCCATGACGCTGGCCATATGACGGTGCTCGGCACGCAGGGCGGCCATCAGGGGGAATTCGGTGCGGGGCTTGCCTGAAGCCTTGTCCGAGCTAGTCCTCCTGCCTTGGCCAGCCCCACCTAGGGAGGCCCCACCTAGGGAGGCCCCACCTTTAGGCGCCTGCTTTCTGGTCGCGGTCTTCTTTTTGGGGGCGGCCATAATATTCTCCTGATCGGTCTATTTTTACAGAATAAAACTCAAGGCTAGCGTCTCCAAGGCGGGAACGCATTGATCCTGCTCATGGGTTCTACAAGCCGGCACACAGCGCAACTTTCTAAACCCGTGGCAAATTTACGTCCCGCCATAAAAAACGCCGGCTCAAGGCCGGCGTTCGGTGAGTCGCAGCAGATCAGGCGAATTCACGCACCAGGCCGCCGATAGACTCCTTCGCGTCGCCAAACAACATCCGGGTATTTTCTTTGTAAAACAGGGGATTCTCGATCCCTGCAAAGCCAGACGCCATTGAGCGTTTCAGGACAAATACCGTACGGGCCTGGTCCACGTTGATAACCGGCATGCCGTAGATCGGCGATGACTCGGATTCCCTGGCAGCCGGATTGACCACATCATTAGCGCCGATGACGATTGCCACATCGACGTTCTCCATCCGCGGATTGATGTCATCCATTTCGAGCAACTGGTCATAGGGGACATCGGCCTCGGCGAGTAACACATTCATATGCCCTGGCATACGACCGGCCACCGGATGGATACCGAAATTCACCTCGGCACCGTTCTTTTCCATGATCTCGGTGAGTTCCTTAACCACATGCTGTGCCTGGGCAACGGCCATCCCGTAGCCCGGGATAATAGCCACATTGCTGGCTGCTTCCAGAATATAATAAGCGTCTTCCACTGAAATCGGCTTGATTTCACCTTCAACTTTCTCCTCGCCACCGCCAACGCTACCAAAGCCGCTAAACAGTACGTTGCTGAGCGAGCGGTTCATGGCCTTACACATGATCTGGGTAAGGATGATACCGGCGGCGCCCACCAGGGACCCGGCGACAATGAGGATATTGTTGTTAATGGCAAAGCCGGCGGCGCACGCTGCCAGGCCCGAATAGGAGTTCAACAGTGAGATGACCACGGGCATATCCGCACCGCCGATGGGGATAACGGCCATTACTCCGAATACCAGCGACAAGCCAATGACCAGATACAACCACTGGGGGTTGTCAGGCTGCAGGCAGAACATCACACCGCTGGCAAGAATACCCGCGACGATCAGGCTGTTGACAATCTGTTGGCCGCGGAACAATACCGCGCCGCTGCCAATCGTTTCGCTAAGTTTGCCATAGGCAATCAGGGAGCCGGTAAAGGTCAGGCCACCAATCAGGATCGACAGTACGATTGTCACCAGCGTGAAGGTACCCGTCGCTGTTGAAATAGCAGCAGCGCCCACCAACAGTGAGGCCATACCACCGAAGCCATTAAAGAGGGCAACCATTTCGGGCATAGAGGTCATTTGCACGAGACGGGCGGCGGCGGCGCCGATAACACCGCCGATAACAATGCCAATCAGTATCCACTGATACTCGACTATGCCCTGGTCGAGCAGCGCTGACACAATCGCCAGCAGCATACCCACGGCTGACAACATGTTGCCGCGGCGAGCCGTGTCGGCGGAGCCCAGCAGCTTCAGGCCGTAAATGAACAATGCGGCCGAAACAACATAGGCTAACTGGATAAGAAGTTGAGTAGCTTCCATGATCAACCCTCCTTCTTCTTGAACATGGCCAGCATACGGTCGGTGACCATATAACCGCCCACAACATTGATCGAGGCCAAGGCTACGGCACCTGCGCCCAACCAATTAGCCATATCCTGCTGGCCAGTGCCCGCAAGACCGATAGCACCCACGACGGTGATGCCCGAAATGGCATTAGCGCCTGACATCAGCGGTGTATGCAGGGTGGCCGGCACTTTGTTAATCAGTTCGAAGCCCAGGAAAATCGCGAGCATCAGGATAAAAGTCAGAAATACGGCTTCCATATCAGTTGCCCCCCTCCAGGATATTCTTAATCGTCTCATTGGTGACCTCGCCGCCATGGGTAATGATGCAACCCGGCAGAATGTCGTGCTCGAAGTCTATGGTGAAGCTCTTTGCTTCCTCGTCCCAGCTGTCCTCGACCAGATTGAACAGGTTAGCTGAATACATCTGGCTGGCATCGCGGCAAACCTCATTAGGCAGGTTGCCCTTACCGACCACGGTGACCCCATTTATGGTCACAGTCTCGTTCGGTACCGATCCCTCGACATTACCACCCGTCTCAGCGGCCATATCGACCACCACAGATCCGGGCTGCATGCCCTCAACCATGTCGCGGCTAACAATAACGGGGGGCTTGCGGCCAAATACCTGGGCAGTCGTAATAACAACATCGGACTCAGCGATCACAGTTTTCTGCGCGTCGCGCTGCATCTGTACCTGCTCCGGGGTCAACTCCTTGGCATAACCACCGGCAGTTTCTCCGGTTTCGCCCAGATCGATATCGAGAAAAGTCGCTCCCAGCGACTGAACCTGCTCGGCGACCACAGGGCGAGTATCAAATGCGGTGACCTTGGCGCCGAGCCGCTTGGCGGTGGCAATTGCCTGCAGACCCGCTACACCCGCACCGATAATGAACACCTTGGCCGGCTTAAGCGTTCCGGCTGGAGTCATCATCATGGGAAATATGCGTGGCAGATGTGCCGCCGCCTGCATCACCATGACATAACCGGCCAGGTTGGCCTGGGAGCTAAGGGCGTCCATTTTCTGGCTGCGCGTTGTGCGGGGAATCATTTCCATGCTGATCGCGGTAACACCCCGCTCTTTCAGCGCATTGACCAGCTCGTGCTCATTGAACGGGTCCAGATAGCTGATGTGCACGCAACCGGGCTTCATCAGGGCAATTTCGGCAAGCTCGGGCTTGCGCAGGCGCAACAACATGTCAGCGCTGGCAAACAGCTCGTTGCGATCATGGCTGATGGTGGCGCCGACCTCTGTGTACTGCTCGTCCGAAAAGCCGGAGCCAGTGCCCATACCGGCCTCGATGACAACTTCAGCACCCATGCGAACCAGCTTTTTGGCCACATCGGGGATGATCGGCACCCGGTTTTCACCCGGATGAGTTTCCTTGGGAATTGCGAGACGCATAGCGATTGGTACCCCATACCAGTTTAGTGTTCGGGTTGTTCGATCCTTTTCCTGCCGGACCTCAGGCAACCATTATCAGCTGCCTAAACCCATTTCCCGGCCAACATCAGCAGCTATCGTGCCGACCCTGACAAAAAGGGCTGCAGACTGTAGCACAGCAACCACGCAGCCGGAACAATGACTGATATTCAGCACATGAATTCCCTGCCGGGGCTACTTTAATCGGTGCACGGCCGGCGCAATGGCACCGCGTGCCAGAAAAATAGACCCTGGCGTTACATGCGGCCGCTGTGACACCGGAATGGCCGAAAATATCTATAATTTTCAAAGACATAAAACCCCCGCTAACAAAGTTAACAGGGCTCTTAATCACTGCCGCTCACGCGGCAGTGATTTTATATGGCTTGTAGGGGCCTTTTAGCCGGCTTGCAGGCGCAAGAATGGGTTCATCCAGCGGTACTTCCAGCCGGTGAACTTCAAAGGGGCATCAAGCACGGCCACGCAGATGCAATCTTCAGATTGCAGTGCAGTCGGAGCATGAGTATCGTCGGCTTCACGGTACAGGAAGTCGCCGACATGATAGCTACCATTGGCGTCCGAAAAACCTCCTTGCAGTATCAAGGTCATTTCAGAGCCGCGATGGCCATGATCGGGAATCCGGCCACCAGCCTTGATATGGTACAAGGCAAACTCGTAGCCGCTGTCACCCGTTTTCAGGTAGCTGATGCTGAGTGCTTTGGAGACCTTCTTCCACGACAGGTCACTGAAGTCGCCACTCATGAGTCGACGCAGGATTGCCGGGGTACGGCTCACGGCGATCTCCTCGGCGTGTACGTAGCTTAGCGGCGGCTCCTCATCAAGACGGGCCAATACTGCATCGAGCATGGCATCGCCTACGGGAGCGGGATCGAGCTGCTCGAGCAGCACTCCGCCCAGATCCTGGAGCTTGGCAACCGAGCGCCGACACTGCTCGCAGTAATGCATGTGCGCCGAAACGCAGGCCGACTGGGCAAGCGGCAGGTTACCGGCTGCATACTCGGTCAAGAGATGTACTTCAGGGTGATATTTAGTCATAGCGGTCACTGTCTTTCTATCTGAATCTGTAATTTCTGGATTGCCAGCCTGACACGGGATTTCACCGTACCCAGGGGTAGATCCAACTCTCCGGCTGCCTCGGCGTGAGACTTGCCTTCCATATATACCTTGGCGAGTATCTGCGCCTGATCTGAAGGCAGACCAGCCATCAACTCCCGTATCTTTTCGCTGCCGCGCTTGCTCTGCAACATCGAAAACGGCTCTTCGCTTTCCGACTCTGGCGTGAAATCCTCCGCCGCCAAAGGTGTGTCAAATTTTTGCAGCCGGCGAAACATGTCTGTCCGGCAATTGCGCGCAATGGTATACACCCAGGTGCTTGCTGCGGCTTTCTCCGGATTGAAGGCCTTGGCTTTTTGCCAGGTCTTTAGCATCACTTCCTGCACCAACTCATCAGCATGCATCTGCGACATGGTCGATCCCGACAGCGCAAAAGCCTTGATCAATGGCGCAAAATGCCGGAAGAAGCGTGTAAACGCCGCTCTATCCTGCTTTTCAGCGATCAGCGTGAGACATTCGCTCCACTCATCGGTCCTGCGACCGGTGGGAACGTCCCAACCACCTTTTTCCCCGCCTGTTGTCTCTACCACTGCTACGATCCTGCTCTTTGTCCGGATTCTGTGAGTATACGCCACTACCCACCAGCCGGATCAATAAAGA
>CALJFL010000050.1 GCA_938074135.1 uncultured Halieaceae bacterium
AGAGTCCATGCGAGATCTGGTGATCAGCATCAAGAATGATGTGGCTTCAGGCAGCGGGCTGGCTCCCTCGCTGGCAAAACACCCCAGGCACTTTGATGATCTATTCTGCAGCCTGATCGACTCTGGTGAGACCTCCGGTACACTTGAGGTCATGCTCGATCGGGTTGCAACCTACAAGGAAAAAACCGAACAGCTGAAAGCCAAAATTCGCAAAGCCCTAACCTACCCAACCGCCGTTATAGCCGTTGCCATCGTGGTCACTGCTATCCTGCTAATCAAGGTGGTTCCAACGTTTGCAGCGACATTCAAGAACTTCGGCTCCGATCTCCCCGCCTTCACACTTTTTGTGGTTGGTATTTCTGACTTTGTTCGGGAGTGGTGGTTCATAATCCTGCTGGGTATTATCGCCACAATATTCGCGGTCAGGGAAGCAAAGCTAAGATCAGTGAAATTTTCCGAATTTATCGACAGAATGGCGTTAAAAGCGCCAATTGTCGGGACTATCGTTCACGACGCCGTGGTCGCACGTTTTTCCAGAACTTTGGCCACCACCTTCGCAGCGGGTGTACCGCTTGTAGACGCGCTGGAATCCACCGCCGGCGCGGCTGGTAACTCGGTTTATGCCAAGGCAATCCGGCAGATAAAAGACGACGTCACCACCGGTAACACTCTCTATCAGGCTGTAAAATCCACTGGCCTGTTCCCCAATATGCTTCTGCAAATGGTATCCATTGGTGAAGAATCAGGCGCGCTAGACGAGATGCTCGACAATGTAGCCAACCACTACGAGGAGGCCGTCGACAACGCCGTCGATAGTCTCAGCTCGCTAATGGAGCCCTTGATCATGTCTATACTCGGGGTACTGGTCGGCGGACTGATGATTGCCATGTACCTGCCGATCTTCATGCTTGGGTCCGTGATCTGATCCGACAAATAATCCCACCAAGGGCCTGCTCCTGATGCTGGAAATATTCGAGCAGGAACCCTGGTTTCTCTACGCCTGCATTCTACCGTTGGGACTCGTAGTTGGCAGCTTCCTGAACGTGGTAATCTACCGCTTGCCAATAATGATGGAATCTCAATGGCGCCGGGATTGCTGCGAGCTGCTCGAGGTCGAGAAGGATAAAGAGGATGAACGCCTCACCCTCGCCACACCCAATTCGCACTGCCCACAGTGCAAGGCGCCGATAAAGCCCTGGCAAAATATCCCCGTCGTCAGCTATCTACTACTGCGTGGCAAATGCGGGAATTGTGCCGCACCGATATCACCGCGTTACCCGATCATCGAGGCAATAAGCGGCCTCCTGATCGTCGCCGTGGGCTACTACTTTGGCGCTTCGTGGCAACTGGTCGGGGCCATGCTGCTGACCTGGGCGCTGATCACCCTGACCATGATCGACTTCGATCACCAGTTGCTGCCCGACGACATCACCCTGCCCTTGTTATGGCTGGGGCTGGCCTTCAACGTGTCCGGCACTTTTGCCAGCCTGCAGGATGCTGTGCTGGGCGCCATCTTTGGCTATCTCATCCTGTGGAGTGTGTACTGGCTGTTCAAGCTGGTCACCGGCAAGGAGGGCATGGGCTATGGTGACTTCAAGTTACTCGCAGCCCTGGGTGCCTGGCTGGGCTGGCAGGTTTTGCCCATCATTATCCTGCTGTCGTCTCTGGTTGGCGCGGTGGTCGGGATTACCTTGATGATCATCAAGCGCCGTGGCCGGGAGATACCCATTCCCTTCGGGCCCTACCTCGCCGCTGCCGGCTGGATCAGCCTCGTCTGGGGTGACAAGCTGCTGCAGACCTACCTTGGCGCCAGCGGCATCAACGGATGACACTGGTGATCGGCATTACCGGGGGTATAGGCAGCGGAAAATCTGCTGTCACCGACCGTTTTGAGCAACATGGCATCACAGTCGTGGACGCCGACAAAGCTGCCCGGGTTATTGTTGAGCCAGGCCGCCCCGCACTGCAATCCATCGCCGAGCACTTTGGCGACACTATCCTGCTGCCCGACGGCACATTGGACCGGGCTGCACTGCGCACCAAAGTCTTCGCCGATGACAATGAGCGCCACTGGCTGGAACAACTGACCCACCCGCTGATCGGCCAGGAGATTCTGGATCAACTGGCAGCGGCGACCTCGCCCTATACTATTCTAAGTTCACCCCTGCTGCTGGAGACCAGCCAGAAGTCACTCACCGACCTGGTCGTGGTGGTAGACGTACCGGAAGACATCCAGCTGTCACGAACTGTGGCCCGTGACGACAATGATGAGGCCCAGGTAAAGCGTATCATGGCCGCGCAGATGGCACGGTCAGAGCGCCTGGAAAAAGCGGACATCGTTATCGACAACAACCGCACCCTGAATGAGCTGGACGAGGTCGTGGCAGAACTGCACGGAGAGTTCCTGGCCAGGGCGGAAAAGCTACTTCAATAGTCGCCTGATAGCCTCAGCAATCGGCAGGTTGGCTTCGGGGAACTCGTACTTGTATAGCTCATCGACGGTTACCCATTGCAGGGGCTGCCCTTCCAGACCGCGAGCGTCGCCGCTAAAATTGCGCACCGTATGCACATCCAGAAGTACCGACTTATCGCCATAGTCGTGCTGCACCACGACCAACGACGCCACGTCACCGGCCTCAATACCCAGTTCCTCCCGCAATTCGCGGGCCAGGGCCCGCTCCACACTCTCATCAGGCTCGACCTTTCCTCCGGGAAACTCCCACAAGCCACCCTGATGGGCGTCGTCGTGCCGACGGGTAATAAGAATACGATTGGCAGCGTCGAGGATGACGCCGACAGCAACGTGGACGTCAGCCATTCAGGTGCGGTACTCGGCGTTTATACGAACATAATCGTAAGAGAAATCGGTGGTCCACACCGTAGCTGATTCACTACCGCGCTGTAGTTCGATACGAATGGTGATGTCGTCCGGCGCCATTGCGGCAACACCCTGCTCCTCGGTATAGCTGGCCGCCCGACAGCCATTTTCAGCAATCAGAACGTCGTTGAGGAAAACACTGATC
>CALJFL010000051.1 GCA_938074135.1 uncultured Halieaceae bacterium
TGAATCAATTGCAGGCTGGCATTGGTGCCCGACGCCACCGACCTGGCCCGTTCCACCACGTGGTCGGAGTCCTCGGAGAGATCTATGGCAATCAGAATCTTGTTGTAATCGGACATCTTAATGCTCCAGGCGACAGAATTAAGACATTTATAGCATAGAATTGGCCGCTTGGAGCGGGGGCGCCTGGTTTCATGAGCGCCAACATTGATCTCGATCAGTAGGAGGCGGGGTGTGAAGTACCTGATTATCATGGTGGTTCTTGGACTGGCGGTCGCACCGCTGCTGCATTTTCTGCCCAGCAAGCGCCAGCGCGCGCTAGCTGGCCTGCGGGAAAAGGCCGCGTTGGCTGGCATGTTTGTTGAGTTCCGGGACCTTCCAGGCGCGGATCGCGAGTATCGGCCGCAGCCGGCGAGCGTCCGCCAGGTGATCTACTACGGAATTCGCCTGCCACCGTCCCGTGATAAGCGCCCCCGTACCGGTAGCTGGCGGCAGCGAGAACGGGCCTGGCAGGCACTGGACCGAGCCGATGCCGTGCCGCCGGCAGTGGCACAAATGCCGCCTGCAATACTGGCTGCTAGCGTCGATGAGAGCAGCTGTGGCGTGTACTGGCGGGAGGAGGGCGATCACGCCACGGTAGATGAAATTATTCGCCTGGTGACGGCCTGGCGAGAACAAATAGTAGGGTGAAGTTTGCGGTTTTTGCTTGACCACGACACGCTGGCAACATATATATGCCACTTTTTTGCGCGCGCCAACGTCGGCGCAGCAGACATTTTTAAGGAATGATTGAGCCTTTATGGGTAAATCACTGGTAATCGTTGAGTCGCCGGCCAAGGCCAAGACCATCAATAAATATCTAGGCTCGGACTTCATAGTGAAGTCCAGCGTGGGCCACATTCGCGACCTGCCAACTTCCGGTAACGCTGCCAAGACTGACCCCAAGGAGCGCGCTGCGCAAGCCGCCAAGACCCGCAAAATGCCGCCAGAAAAGAAGGCCGCCTATAAAAAGGCGAAGGCCAGAGAGCAGCTGATACGGCGCATGGGTATTGACCCGGAACACGACTGGAAAGCCCAGTACGAGATATTGCCAGGCAAGGAAAAAGTTGTCAGCGAATTGCGTAAGCTGGCGGCCAACAGCGACGCAATCTATCTCGCCACTGACCTTGACCGGGAGGGTGAGGCTATTGCCTGGCACCTGCGCGAGGCGATCGGCGGCGATGATTCCCGCTATCAGCGTGTTGTTTTCAATGAAATTACCAAGAAGGCGATCACCGAGGCTTTCGAGCATCCGTCCGAACTTGACCAGAACCGGGTCAACGCCCAGCAGGCCAGGCGCTTTCTGGATCGTGTGGTGGGTTACATGGTGTCACCACTTCTGTGGGCAAAAGTAGCGCGGGGTTTGTCGGCCGGTCGAGTGCAGTCGGTGGCGGTGCGGTTGATTGTCGAGCGGGAACGAGAGATCAGGGCCTTTGTACCGGAAGAGTACTGGGAGATTCATGCTGCCTTGGCTGGCAAGGGCGATGAGCAGGGGCGCTTCCAGGTCCGCAAGTTCAAGGGCGATAAATTTCGACCCGACAATGAAGCCGACGCCATGGCCGCCAATGCGACCCTGGAAGGCGCAGCCTATGTGGTCAGCAAGCGTGAAGACAAACCTACCCGGTCCAAGCCGCCATCACCTTTTATAACGTCTACCCTGCAGCAGGCGGCGAGCACCCGGTTGGGGTTTACGGTAAAGAAAACCATGATGATGGCCCAGCGGCTCTACGAAGCAGGTTACATCACGTACATGCGTACCGACTCGACCAACCTGAGTGCAGACGCCGTAGCGGCTTGCCGCGATTACATCGGCGATAATTTTCCGCCGCGCTATCTGCCCGAGAAGCCCCAGTTCTATTCTTCCAAGGAAGGCGCCCAGGAAGCTCACGAGGCGATCAGGCCCTCCGATGTTAAAGTGCTGCAAACGTCTCTGAAGGGCATGGAGCGTGACGCTGAGCGACTGTATGAATTGATCTGGCGCCAGTTTGTCGCTGGCCAGATGCCTGCTGCGGAATACACCAGCACCACGCTGACGGTAGCGGCCGGTGATTACGAACTCAATGCCAAGGGTCGTATCATTCGCTTTGACGGTTTTACCCGAGTCCAGCCGCCGGCGGGACGCAAGGGCGATGACGATGTGTTACCTGACATGAAAGAGGGTGAGACGCTGGCACTGAAGTCGCTGGAACCTGCCCAGCATTTTACCAAGCCCAGCGCGCGCTACGGTGAAGCCAGCCTGGTCAGGGAGCTGGAAAAGCGTGGCATTGGTCGTCCATCAACCTATGCCTCCATTATTTCCACGATCCAGGATCGCGGCTATGTGCGCCTGGAAAACAAGCGATTTTACGCTGAAAAAATGGGCGATATCGTCACAGAGCGATTGCAGAATAGCTTCAGTGACCTGCTGGATTACGGTTTCACCGCATCCATGGAGGAACACTTGGACGAAGTGGCCCAGGGGCAGTTGGACTGGCGTGCGCTGCTCGACGATTTCTACGGTGAGTTCAGTGGCTTGCTGGCCAAGGCGGGAGAGCCTGAGCCTGCTGGTATGCAGCCAAATGAACCCACTATGACGGATATAAAGTGCAGTAACTGTGGTCGCGATATGCAGATTCGTACTGCCAGCACCGGCGTATTCCTGGGCTGCTCCGGTTATGCCTTGCCGCCGAAAGAGCGCTGCAAGCAAACGATCAACCTGACTCCTGGCGATGAAGCCATAGACGAGGATGCCGATGACGAGGCGGAATCCAGGCTGCTGCGCACCAAGCATCGCTGCAAGATCTGTAATACAGCCATGGACAGCTACTTGATCGACGAGCAGCGCAAGCTCCATGTTTGTGGCAATAACCCTGATTGCGCAGGCTTCGAGGTCGAGCAAGGTAAATTCAAAATCAAGGGTTACGACGGCCCTGTATTGGAGTGCGACAAGTGCGGCGCTGATATGCAGCTCAAAACGGGCCGCTTTGGTAAGTATTTTGGTTGCACCTCCGAGACCTGTAAAAATACCCGCAAGCTGCTGCGCAGTGGCGAGGCGGCGCCGCCGAAAATGGACCCGGTACCCATGCCGGAATTGGCCTGCCAGAAAGTTGAGGATACCTACATTCTGCGTGACGGGGCGGCGGGCCTGTTTCTGGCGGCCAGTCAGTTTCCCCGTAACCGGGAGACCCGTGCGCCGTTCGTCGATGAACTGCTGCCTCATAAAGATGAGATCGATCCCAAGTACACTTTCCTGTTCAGTGCGCCAGTTGCGGACGACGACGGTAATCGGGCGCAAGTCCGATTTAGTCGAAAGACCAAGGAGCAGTATGTGATGACCGAGACCGATGGTAAGGCTACCGGCTGGAAAGCCTGGTACCGCAATGGTCGTTGGGAGGAGGAGCGTTCCTCGCCTGGTGGACGTCGCAAGAAGGGATGAGTTCTAGCCGCGCGCTGGCCAATCACAAACTGTATCTGGCCAAGATACAGTTGGCTGCATGGCGTGCACGGCTTCAAGAGCAGCAACTGGGCGCCACTGTACTGTCGCAGGCGTTTTTGCCGGCGGTGCGAGGGCACCTGTTGGAGGCCTACGGCTGGCTGTTGCTAACCCTCATCGATGTTGGCGAGCCACCTTCCGGGTCGCTACCCCTTAGCGTCGACCAATTGCCTGATATACCGCCCGGTAAAGCCGCCCCGGGTAATCTTATCGAGCTGCAGGGTTTGGAGTCGGGCGGCTGGCTGGCCGAGTTGCTGGCGCCGCCGCCGGCAGAGGGCACAGCGGTGTCCAGGCGCCCGGGTAATCTCGCTACCAGTAGCATATCGGCAGCGGGCCTGGAGGAAGCCAGCGTCTGGTGCGCTTCGATGGAGGCCATTATCGAGAGGCTTGGTGACTCGTTGGACGAATGTTAGGCGGCTCTGGTGACACCCGGAACCTGCTGTTATGATGGAATCACGCAAAGCATAGAGAGGTCGTTTTAGTGTCCACTTCCGTGTTGGAAATTGTCGATCTGGGTGATGGCGAGATCGTTTTACAGCGCGCGGACGGTGACTCCGAGCCGCTGGTTGCTATCACGTTCTCGGAAGAGTCCCGACTGTACCTGATGGAAAATGGTCTGGAAGTTGCCAAGGCCATGATTCAGGCCGGTATTGAGGCAGCTGCTACGTTGGCAGAACAGAATGATATCGAGATTGAGACAACCCTGGATGCCCCTTCCCGCGTGATTCATTAGGGCGGCACCATTGTTTTTCAGGGCCCATCCGCAGCCCTGATGCGGGGCAACGCAGATTGTGATTAGCCCGGCTGGTAATCTTCAAACCACGATCTTCAGTTACCCCTGCGCAATATACCCACACTAAGACCCTCGATCTGAAACTCGCTCTCGCGCAAGTCAACCTTGATGGGTTGGTAGTCGGGGTTCTCCGGTAACAGCTCTACCAGATGTTTCTTCGCGGTTTTGTGCAGGCGCTTTACCGTGACTTCGTCTTCAATCCGGGCAACCACGATATCGCCGTTGGCGGCTACCGGCGTGCTGTGCACCGCCAGCAGATCGCCGTCAAAAATACCGACGTCGATCATGCTGTCGCCAGTGACGCGCAGAAAATAGTCTGCCGCGGGCTTGAAAAAGTTGGCTGGCAGGTCGCAATAGTCTTCAATATGCTCCTCGGCCAGCACGGGATTGCCCGCGGCCACGCGTCCCACAATGGGTATACCGCGACTCTCCGGTAGCCGAATGCCGCGGGAGGCGCCGGCGATCATCTCGATGGCACCTTTGCGAGCCAGCGCTTTGAGGTGCTCTTCGGCAGCGTTAGCCGACTTGAAGCCCAGCTCCCGAGCGATGTCAGCGCGAGTAGGAGGGTAACCGGTCTGGTCAATGTGCTGCCGAACGATATCCAACACCTGTTGCTGCCTGTTAGTGAGCTTTTCCATAGTGACGCCATCTGTTTATTTATACAGTACATGTGATTATATACAGTATTGGCTGCGAGGTTCAATCAGGAAATTGCGTCAGGGAAAGTGTCGCACAGCTCGAACCCCGCCGTGGGATGGCCGGGTTCTGGCGTCGGGGGCTGCTTGGTCAGTTGTTCGCTAGAAATCTTCTACGCCATACATGGCATCAGGTTCTATCGTGTTGACCGGGTTGTTCCAGTCTTCAGGGTGGAAGGGCAGATCCGGGTCGAGGCCATCCTCGTCAACAAGTTCGTAAGGTGTGCGCCAGTCCTCCGGTGGTTCCGCCCGCTCCAGCAGCAATTCGCGCCACGCATCCAATTCGTACTCGGTGACTTCACCGTCCAGGTACTGGGTCTCGATGCACAGCTTGGATGGATCCCAGGCCACAACCTCGAATAAGGCGCTGGTCTGCAGGTCTTTGTACCAGTCACCGACGACCGGGCTTAACATCTTCATTTTTTTCTACTCGCGGGACCTTTGGAGAACCAAAATATCACGTTGGCAAAGCCTGTCCATTATGCGCAAAGGGTCTAAAAATACTTCTTGAAATTACCTTAAATCACGCAGAAAAACTTTCCGAAAAGGATCAAGTGGTTGCGGAGCATATCGAGAGTTGACTTAAGGATGTTCAGCCCTTTATATACCCGATGTCTATTAACGGCAGTGCCTGGACAGAATAAAATTGTCTAAAAACTGCTGAATGCGCTGTCACCTGCCGGAGCCCAATTTTCGTGAATACCTTGCAACAATATCTTGTCGATATCAGCGCTTCGCTGGGGGTCGCCCCCGTAGTAATAAACCTGGCGCTGCTGTTGCTGCTGGGAGTCATTGCTCATTTGTTGCTGGGTGCCTTTGTTCGCCGACTGCATCGGCTGGCGGAGGGTAGCGTGATGCGCTGGGACGATATTCTGATGACCGCGCTGCATGCGCCGCTGCGGCTGGTGCTCTGGGTATTGCTGGTCTATCTGGCACTGGATGTTTATCCGGGTACGGATGCCCTGCAGGAAGCCATGTTTCATGGCGCTGGCACCTCCATGGTGCTGTTGCTTGCCTGGTTCGTGCACCGGCTGATCTGGGGTGTGGAGCATGAGTTTCTCGAGCGCGAGGACTACGCCGGTGCCTCCCATGATCGTGCGACGGTTCGCGCAACGGCCAAGCTGTTGCGAGTGACGCTGTGGGTTATTGCCAGTCTTATGGTATTGCAGTCCCTGGGGGTCTCAGTGTCGGGCCTGTTGGCCTTCGGCGGTATCGGTGGTATAGCGGTGGGCTTTGCCGCCAAGGATTTACTGGCCAACTTTTTTGGCGGGTTGGGCATCTATCTCGATCGCCCCTTCACCGTAGGGGATTGGATTCGCTCGCCCGATAAGGAAGTTGAGGGCACGGTAGAGGACATTGGCTGGCGCGTTACCCGTATTCGCACATTCGACCAGCGGCCATTGTATGTACCGAATTCCGTATTCAGCCAGATCGCAATCCAGAACCCCTCGCGGATGTTCAATCGACGTATCTACGAGAC
>CALJFL010000052.1 GCA_938074135.1 uncultured Halieaceae bacterium
CCTGGCCCAGCCCGCTCCGTAAAAAGCGTAGGAATTGGGCCGACCGATATTTTCCAGACTAAAGTCGTAACGCTCATCGATCACTTTGCGGATCGCTGGAAACATCTCCGGGGACCAGGTCTCATCCAGGTCGTGCCCCTCTGGCCCGTTATCCGACATAAACAGTACCAGGGTGTTGTCCAGTTGCCCCGACTCGCGCAGGTAATCGATAAGGCGCCCGCTGTGCACGTCCATCTCGTCGATCATGGCCGCATAGACTTCCATGCTCCGTGACTGTTCCCGCTGTTGCGCCGGGGTCAGGCTGTCCCATGGGAGCGCTTTCGGTAGCCGCGGCGGCTCGGCAGCCGATGGAATCAGGCCAAGCTCTGCGACCCGCTGGCGACGCTGCTGGTAGAGCACGTCGTAACCGCTGTCGTAGCGGCCCTTGTGTCGGGCGATCGCCGCATCGGGTGCCTGCAGCGGCCAGTGCGGCGCAGTGAATGACAGTACCGCGAAAAAGGGTTGCTGCGAGTCGCCCTCGCGCAGGTAGTGCAGAAGGCGGTCGACGTAATACTGTGAGGAATACTCGAAGTCTGCAGGCAAGCTGCTCAGCGGACGGTCGTCCTCGGTGTAGGAAGCTTTGGCCTTGGGGTCTGGATGATAGGCTGGCAACATATCGGCAAAGTGGCTGGCACCACCGCTGTTAAGCGCAAACGAACGCTGAAATCCCTGGCTGGCTGCCCCCTGTTCCGGCGAGTTGGCAAGGTGCCATTTGCCTGACAGATAGGTGCGATAGCCACTGTCGCCAAGCAAGGATGCCACCGATACCACCCGCTCATTGAGGTGGCCCTCGTAGCCCGGCTGACCTTTTTGATTCGGCGAGAGTTCTTCGTACATATTGCCCACCCCGGCGAGGTGGGGGTCGACACCGGTGTACAGGGTGGCGCGCGTCGGCGAGCAGGCCGGGTGAACAACAAAGTTACTGAAGCGCACGCCAGCCAGCGCCAGTTTATCCAGATTGGGCGTGGCGATTTCGCCGCCGAAACTACCGAGATCGGAAAACCCCATATCGTCGGCAATAATCAGCAAAATATTGGGCCGAGGCGAAGCAAACCCCGCCGCTGGCACTACCAGCAGCAGGGTCAGCAGTAGCCTAACTAAGGAGGTCTGCATGAAAGCGGGGTATCAGCCCTTCATAACCTTAACGGTCTGCAGCGCGGTAAACTCTTCCAGGCCGTAGTCGCCGAACTCGACGCCAAACCCGGACTGCTTGATACCGCCAAAAGGCGTGTGTGGATGCAAGACCGCATGATCATTGATCCAGACGGTACCGCACTCAAGGCGCGAGGCCAGAGCCGCTGCCTTTTCCGGATCAGCGGACCAGATCGAGCCACCCAAACCACTGTCGCTGTTGTTGGCACGGGCAATCACATCCTCAATATCCGAATACTTGATAATCGGCACGATAGGACCGAAAGGTTCTTCGTCGACCAGACGACAGCCATCGGTGAGGCCAGTGACAACCGTCGGCTCGAAGAAGTAACCACTGCCTTCGCGGGCATGGCCGCCGGCAAGGAAGGTTCCACCCTGCTCGCGGGCATCATCAGCCAGTGACTTGACGATATTGAGCTGGGCCTGGTTCTGCACCGGCCCCAGCTGGGTCGCCTCGTCCATGCCGTCACCTACCACCACTTCACGGGCGCGTTTGGCGATAGCCTCGGCGACCTCGTCATAGATTTCCTCGGGTACATAAAGACGCTTGAGCGCGGCGCAGGTCTGGCCATTGTTGTGGAAACAGGCGGTAAACAATTTGTCGGCAATCGCCTCAACATCGACATCCGGCAGTAAAATACCCGCATCGTTGCCGCCCAGTTCAAGGGTCAGTCGCTTCAGGTTACCGGAAGCGCTCTCCATGATCCTGCGACCGGTAGTTGTGGAGCCGGTGAATACGATCTTGTCGATATCGTTGTGGCTGCTGATGGCCGCGCCGACATCTCCACCGCCGGTGACGAGGTTCAAGACACCGGGTGGCAGAATTTCGTTGGCCAGCTCCACAAACGTGCTGACTGCTACCGGCGTGTATTCCGATGGCTTGATGACCACCGTGTTGCCAGCCCGTAGCGCGGGAATGATATGCCAGATGGAAATCATCAGCGGCCAGTTCCAGGGGGTTATAGAGCCGACAACACCCAGGGGGCGGCGACGCACTTCAATACGCGCCTCATCGTCGTCCTGCAGCACATCGGTAGGAATCTCCAGGTCGGCAGTGGCCATAATCCAGGCCATGGCACCACCCACTTCCATACCAGAGCCCAGACCATTCAACCCGCCCATAGGCTTGCCAGACTCCCGGGTAACCAGCTCCATGAACTCCGGCATCCGCGCTTCCAGCGCTGGCGCCAGCGACCGGATCAAGGCAACACGATCAGCATCGGCCATCGCACTCCAGGCCGGGAAGGCCGCACGCGCTGCCGCCACTGCCTGGTCCACATGACTGGCGTCGCCCTGCTGCACCTCTGCGAAAGGCTCACCCGTCGCCGGATTGATAACCTGAAAGGTCTGGCCAGCACTTACCGGCTGGCCATTGATAATCATCTGACATTGCAACATCGTCGACCCCTAGAAGTAGTAGCCGGCTGTTACACCGTAGGTGATTGGTGGTGCGTATGTGGTAGTGGCGCCGAGTATACCCAGATCAAGTGCGTAGTTTTTGAACTCCTCGTCAGTGAAGTTCTTGACCCAGGCACTGACTCGAACCGCGCTCTCACCGCTCTCCCAACTGATCCTGGCGTTATGCACATCGTAGCCTTCCTGCAATGCGCCCGCGGCGTTGGATACCTCCAGATACTGGTCGTCAACAAACAGGCCATCGACCTGGAAAGCGACATTGCCGCCCAGCATATCGATGTTGTAGCGAACCAGGTAGTTGATGCTGTAGTCCGGCGTATTGGGCAACTCATTGCCGTTGAGGAAATCAATGGGCCAGTCAACGGGGAAGCCCACCGGAGTCACCTGCTGCTGTGGTGTTTCTACACCATCGACATCGGAGTCCTGGAAGGATGCACCCAGAATGACATCCCAGTGTTCGTTGGGCGTATAGATCAGCTCCAGTTCGGCGCCCACGTTCTCGGCATCGGCATTGGCGATACTGGGCGTACCGTCGGAGAAGGTAAACGCCTGGTAATCTTCGTAGTCGTAATAGAAGATCGCTCCGTTAAAGCGCATCCTGCCGTCCATGAAATCGGTTTTCAGGCCAAGTTCGTAGGCGTAAAGCACTTCTTCATCGTGGCGGATATTGTCCAGGCCCACATTGGCCGATGGCGCGAAGTTGCCGCCCTTGATACCCCGATTGATCGAGGCATAGGCCAGCGTGTAGTCACTCATGCGCCAGTCAAGTTGCAGGCGCCCTGCCCAGTCTCCGTAATCCACCTCGTCTCTGTCACTACCGGCAGCAGAGGCCGCCGAACCCAGATCGAAGAGGTTGTCGACCAGTATGCCGTCCGCTGCTGACTCGAAGCTGGTTTTGAAATCCATCTCCTTATCGTCCTGTGACCAACGCAGGCCAACAATAAAGGTAAAGGTGTCGGTCAGATCCCACTCGCCCTGGCCAAAGACCGACCAGTTGGTGGAGTCCAATGTGTAATCCTGGAAAACCCCCGGATTGGTCAGCGTTGAGGGATCGAAGCCGAGGTCTACTGCGACGCCGGATACCGGCGCACCACGCGTTATAACCTCCGCATCGGTTTCCATATCCAGGTAGTAACCGCCAGCGACCCAGCGGAAGGCATCGCCGTCACCGGACAACCGCAATTCCTGCGAAAACTGGGTGAAGTCGGCAACCGTGGTGAACTCGATGATGGGAGCCGGGATACCGTCCCCGTCCTCGGTGTAAAACTTGTCGAGGGTAAAGTAGTTGGTGATCGACACCAGCTGCATGGTGTCGCTCAGTTCCCAGTCCAGCTTGGCGGTGGCGCTATCGGTCTCCCTGTCCATGTAACCCGCATAGTTGGAGTAGTGCTCGAAGGGCTCCGGGGCATCACCTTCGAAAATCGTTCGACCCGCCTCATCTACGGGCGTAAAGCAATCGAGCTGGCTGGGGCAGAAAAATACTGCCGCGGTAAACTCCTCCAGACTCAATCCACCGGGAGGATCACCGCCTTCGAGAATCACGTCATTAGTGAATTGCTGGAACTCCGGTGGAATGTAGGCCTCGGAGGAATCCCCGTACGGCAGAAAATTATAACCGCCCGTGGGCACATCCTCGTCTTCGGTATATTTGTACTGCAGGGTCAGGACCGCTGTGTCGCCGAGATCGAACTGCAACTCGCCGCGCAGGGCGTAACCATCAGTACCACCGAGGTCGACGCCACTGGCTGCCAGTGCCGGCGGGTTACCACCAGGCCCGAATTCAGGAAAGTCCTTGGATTCCATGTAGCCATCCATCTCGGCGGTGCGCCCGGCGATACGACCACGAACGCTATCGCTGAAGGACCCGCCGATGGCGAACTCGAGTTCCTGGCGATCATAATCGCCGTAAGTACCCTCGATATAGCCATTGAGCTCATCGTCATCGGCGCCCTTGGTCAGGTAGTGGATCACACCACCGGTAGCGTTACGGCCGAACAGGGTGCCCTGCGGCCCGCGGAGAACTTCCACCCGATCGATATCAAACAACTGGGCATTAATGCCGTTCATGCTCGCCATGTAGACGTCGTCGACATAGACGGCAACCGGCGCTTCGAGGTTATCGGTAAAGTTATTCTGCGAGACACCGCGAATATTGAACACGGTCAGGTTGGGCGAGAACGTGATCATCGACAGGCCTGGCACCTGGTCGCTGATCTCGACGGTGTTGGTCACCCCCAGCGCCTTCATCTGATCACCGGTATAAGCGGTCACCGATATACCGACATCCTGCAGGTTTTGCTCGCGTTTCTGGGCGGTCACCATGACCTCTTCCAGCACGGCGGCTTGGGCGACGCCAGCGCCAATCGTTAAGGCAGTGGCTGCGCTGACAGCATGGGTCATTCTTTTCAACTTGAACATCGCGGTATCCCTCAAAGTAGCAATTCTAGTTATTGCGAGCGCCTGTGATCAGGGTATTCCCTGTCATCAGGTTCTTATCGTAATCGGCCCATTAAAACAGACATCAACAATCTAGACTTGTATGGCAGTGAAATCAAAAATTGACCAGTAGCGCACAGTCGACTGTTACTATTTCACAAAAAAGGGGCGATATGGCCCTGATCAGACTTCCAGGTAGCGCCGGGCCAGACCACAACACTTCTCCACCAGCATGGGCGTCAGCTCTTTCGCCGTCTGGGTTTCGCTACGGGTGTGGACCCAGCCAAGGTAGGTAAACGAGCGCGCCAGGAAGAACAGTGGCATCTGCGCCACCTGCGAATCGGGCAGCTCCCTGTGCTGCCTGTAGCCGGCGATCAAGGCCTCGAAGGCCGCCGGGAAGAAGTCTTCTTCCATTTCAAAATGCAGGGCGGTGGCCAGCTCAAACAGATGCCAGCCAAAGCCGGCGTCGTCGAAATCGATCAGCCGCACCGTATCACCGTCCACCAGCAGGTTCTCCACCACGAAGTCGGCGTGGATCATGCTGTAACGATCGGCATTGGCCGGGTCAGCGGCGTAGCGCGCCATATCCTCTCGAACCCGGTCACGAGCACGCAGCAACAGGGCTCTTTCGTCATCCGTTAACGCTGCGAGCTCCCAAAATGGGCCCCAGAAGGGAGTATCGCCCACCAACCCCTCGACATCCCAGGCATGACGAGTATAGCCAGGCGGCAACCGCCAGCCCGTGGCCTGATTATGCAAGCGCGCCGCCAAACCACCGATGGTGCGGTAAATCTGCTCAACAGTGCCCTCTGCCGCCAGACCATCCTCGATTGAGCCCAATTGATCGCCTTCCAGCCAGGCCATAATGTCGACCTGCCGGGGCTCGGGAACCTCGTCGACCTGAACCGTGAGAAATAGCTCACCGGTGCTGGCGGGCAACATTTGCGGCACCGACATACCGGCCGCCTCCAGCGCTGATAGCCACTGCAGCTCAGATCGCAGTTCGGCATCACTGTGGTAGCCATAACGGTGGATGCGCAAGGCGTAGCGTTGCCCATCCTCAGTCAGCACCTTGAACACGGCATTTTCGCGATACTTGATCAGTTCCAGCTCACTGCCCTGCAAACCCCAGCGGTGCAGCGCCGCCTGCGCCAGACTGGCCATCGCTGCCGCCTGCCCTGCGTCGTCCAGTTGATAAAAGCTCGTGGTCATAGCCGCACCTCCGCCAGGCAGTCGTCTAATGCCGTGAGCAGCAGGTCAGCATGTTCCGGATAAAACGGCATGGGCGGTCGCATCTTGAGGATATTACCGTGCTTGCCAATACGGCTGATGAGCACGCCGCGCCGGCACATGGCATTGATGATGTCGTTGGCGATGTCGCCCGCCGGGGTCTTGTGCTCCCGGTCGGTGACCAGCTCCAGACCAAAAAACATACCTTTCTGGCGTACATCGCCGATCAGCTCATGCCTCTCCTGCAGGGCTCGCAAACCGCTGGCCACGTAGGCACCGGTGCTGACGGCATTGGCCAACAGGTTTTCATTTTCCAGTACATCGAGCACCGCCATACCAACGGCACTGGATACGGGGTTTCCGGCAAAGGTGTTGAAATACATGGCCCACTCGCTGAAGCTTTCGACCAATTCACCGCGAGCGACCAGGCCAGCCAGTGGATGGCCATTGCCCATGGGCTTACCCATCACCACAATGTCCGGCACCGCAGCATAGGCCTGGTGCGACCACCAGTGCTCCCCGGTGCGCCCGAACCCGCCCTGCACCTCGTCGGCGATATACAAACCACCTGCGGCACGGACCCTGGCCACGGCGTCTTCAACAAACCCCTCGGGTGCATAGAGCAGGCCCTCGTTGGCAAATTCCGGACAGATCAATATGCCCGCGGTGCCTATACCCCGCTCGGCAAAGGTATCGATAGCCTGCTGCACGCGTTCGGCGTAGGCGCCAGCCAGTTCAGCTGGATCCACACCCGGCAGACCACGGTAGGAGTCCGGTGCCGGCACACCAATCACCCGCTGGCTGATTGCAGCCTCCGGCATAAAGCCGGTACCGAGTTCGCCCACGGCCTCGGTGTTGCCATGATAGGCCCCGTCGGTAACGATAATGCCCTGGTTGCCGCTGGCATGGCGCGCCATACGCAGGGCCAGTTCATTGGCCTCGGAACCGGTACAGGTCAACATGCCCATCGACAGGCTGTCATCGAACAGCGCGGTCAGGCGCTCCAGGTAGGCCACCACATTTTCATGCAGGTAGCGCGTGTGGATATTGAGGGTCGCCGCCTGGGTGGCCAGCGCCTCCACCACATGCGGATGGCAATGGCCACAGGACGGCACGTTGTTGTAGACATCGAGGTAACGCTTGCCGTCGCTGTCATACAGCCAGACACCTTCCCCGCGCACCAACTCCAGTGGCTGCTCATAGAACAGCGGGGCATTTTTGCCAATGACGCGGTAGCGCCGCTGCAACAAAGTTTCATTCATCGTAGAAGCCGTCCATCACCACCTGGCTCTCGGGTAAGGTCGAGCCGCCATCCACCACAATCGTCTGTCCGGTGATATAAGACGCCTCGTCGGACGCCAGGAACAGCATGGTGTAGGCGATATCCTCCGGCACCCCCAAATGGCCCTGGGGGATACACTGGGCCATGGCCTTGAGCTCCTCCTCGTCACCCAGTTCGGACATGGCGGCTGTGAGAATATAGCCCGGCTCAACCCCGTTGATGGTGATGTGATCACGAGCGTACTCGAGGGCGGCGGTGCGGATAAAGCCATTCATTCCGCCCTTGGACATGGCGTAGTGGGAAGTACCCGGCATGGCCACGCGCGGTCCGGTGACAGACGAGGTAAAAATCATCCGGCCACCACCTTGCTTCCTGAAATGCGGCACACAGGCCTGGGTCAGCCAGACGGCGGCCTTCATATTCACTGCCAGCGTCTGGTCAAGAATGTCGTCGGTCAGGTCGTCGACATTGTGCAGGGGATAGATAGCGGCATTGTGAACCCCGATGTCTATCCGACCATAAGTCTCGACGGCCTGCGCGACAACATCATCGACAGCGCTGTGTTGGCCGATGTCGCACTGAATCAGCATCGCCTTGCCACCGGCCGCATTAATATCGTCAACCGTCTCCTGGCCATTACCCTTGCTGCGCGTCGCTACCACAACACTGGCACCGTGGCGTGCAAAGACCTTGGCGATACCCTCACCGATACCCTGGCCCGCACCCGTGACAATAGCAACCTTACCCGTTAAATCACCGAACATTCGAAGTCCCTCGATACAATCCAAACTGCGCTAAGCATAGTCCATTAAAGAGTAAAGCTACCCGGCCAGAGCTGACGCGACCATCAGTAGCGTGACGACAAACGCCCAGCGTATTCAGCAAGGTCCGCTGGCCACGAACTCCGTTTATGGTGTTGCCGATGGCTGTCACGCATACTAGCCTGCAATAAAAATGACATCGATTGCGGAGACGACATGACGGCGCTCGAAAGTGGCGATTCCCTGGCGGTTGACGTTAACAGTAATGTAGCACTGTTCTGCGCCATCTATCTGAGCATCATCGGCGCGGCCGTATTTATCGTTCAGCCGGGCTTTGTACAGGGCCTGGTCGAATTCTACGGCTTCAATGAGCAACAGGCCGGCTACATTGCCTCCGCCGAAATCTGGGGCCTGGCGCTAACCACGGTCGTACTGGCCTTCGGCGGACACAATTACAGCTGGCAACGCATTTTTCGGCTTTCCATCGTCTTGTTTGTACTGGGTAACCTGGCCTCCACCGCGACCGATGAGTTGTATGCATTCAGCGTATTGCGCTTCATTACCGGCCTGGGCTCCGGGGGTCTGGTCTCGCTGACCTTCACTATTATCGGGCTGACCCGCCTGCCCGACCGTAACTTCGGCTTGCTGATCATGGGTGTATTAACGTACGGGGCGCTGGGCTTGTGGGCGTTCCCGGCGGCCCTGGCACTGATAGGGCTGAAAGGCATCATTATCTTCTTTGCCATTTTTGGGGCCAGCGGCTGGTTGTGCCTGTCGCATGTTCCCGACTCAGGCGAAGAACACCTGCAGGTAGAAGAAGATGCGGTCGATCTTGGCGGTACTTTCCGGGTCCTCGCCATTCTTGCCATGTTCACCTACTTCTTTGCCCAGGGTGTTATCTGGGCCTACCTGTTCCTGATCGGCTTGAACGGCGGTGTCGACGAGCAGGGAGTCGCCAACGGCCTGATGATCTCCCAGTTTCTGGGTATCGCCGGCGCCTTTGTGGCGGCCATGGCAGGTCGCCGCTTCGGCCGCGCCTGGCCACTGGCGATCGGGGTGCTGGGTGGGGCCGCAGTGCTCACCGCCTTGTTTGGCGAGTTCACCGCCGCGGTTTACGCGGTCACGGTCTGTGTCTATAACTTTGCCTGGAACATGACCCACCCCTATTTGCTGGGCGCGATGGCCAGCTTCGACCGGCACGGGCGAGTGGTCGTCTATGCGGTGGCAGCCCAGATGCTGGGCCTGGCAGTGGGGCCGGCATTCGCCGCCAGCCTGCTCGGCGATGGCAACTACGATCGGGTCATCATCGCCGGCATGTTGCTGTTTGCGTTGTCCTACGTGCTGATACTGATCCCGCTCATTGATCACCACAAGGCGATTAAGCGGGCCGCCTGACGGCTTCGGCCCGACCGAAAGATGCTTATTCCGCCCGGACCTGCCCGGGGATCCATTCCGGCGCCAGCAGGCGCCGCTTGCCGTCAAAGGACTTGGCGATACCGGGTTCATCAAGGTTTTCCCGGTCCCACAGCTCACAGGTGACCTGCTTGTGCTTCTGGTCCAGCCCCTCACAGTAATTGCTGTAACGGCAGATGCGGACCTCCGGCCCATAGCCGGTTCTGACCTTCTCAAACCAGTCGGGATCGGCCAGCGCCTGCCGGGCCAAACCAATAATATCGGCCTTGTCTTCCTGCAGGATTTGCTCGGCGTGGTCAAAACCAAAAATGCCACCGGCAACCACCACAGGCGTGGCCAGGCCATTGCTGCGCAACGTCTGGCGAATCGCAGCTACCGGCTCGATGTTGCGGCCAAAGGGACCCTGCTCGTCAGAGATATACCCGGGCATGCACTCGTAACCGCTGCGCCCGGTATAGGGGTAGGCGGCCCAGCCAACCTTGGGCTGCTTGGCGTCGTCGAACTTGCCACCCCGTGATAGCGACAGAAAATCCATGCCCGCCTCAGCGAACACCTTGCCGAAATAGCAGGCGTCTTCGAGGCGATTGCCCTGCTCGACTATTTCATCACTGAGAAAGCGGCAGCCCACGGCAAACTCCGGGCCGGTGGCCTCGCGCACCGCCGCGTACACTTCCAGTGGCAGGCGCGCGCGGCTCTGGCGATCACCGCCATAACCATCGGTGCGGGTATTGGTGGCCGACAGGAAGGAGGCCATTGTGTAGGCGTGGGCATAGTGCAGTTCCACCCCGTCAAAGCCCGCCTGTTCGGCACGTGAGGCGGCTCGGGCAAACAGTCCCGGCAGTGTTTGCGGCAACTCGGCGATCGCCGGGATCTGGGTATCGGTAACTCGCTCGCGATAGCCCAGCTGCATGTCCTCCCATTCTTTCGGGGTCAGTATCTCCTGCAAATCCTCGGCGGGCAGGGCCAGCAGGGCCTCGCGAACACGGTCGTCCTGGGCATCTGCCAGTCCAAGTGCGCTGCGGTGCGCGGCGGTGATTGACAAAAAGCGCTGCAGAAATTTTTCCGGGTCAGGCCGGCGGCGAATGGTCAGGAAATCGATGATCTGGATAAGCAGGCGACTCTGGCCGTCACTGGCCTCGCGCACCACGTCCACCAGCTTTTTCAGACCCGGCACGTAGCGATCATCGCCAATACGCAGCAGCGGGCCACTAGGAGTGTCGCGAATGCCGGTCGCCTCCACCACAATCACGCCAGGCTTACCCTGGGCGAAGCGCTGGTACCACTGCAGGACATCCTCGGTGACCTCACCGGCCTCGTTGGAACGCCAGGGCACCATGGCGGGCACCCAGGTACGTTGTGAGAGCGTCATCGGTCCCACCTGCAACGGGCTGAAGAGCAGGCTCGCCCGGGCCTCACTGGCGCTGGGCCAATCGTCCTCGACAGCGGTATATTTTATGCGTTCAGCCGGCTTCCACATGACAGTTACCCTGAGTAAACAGTGTGGATATTTTAGACTTAAAATGTTTAAGGGCGCAAGCCCCGCGTGGGAAGCTTGTCAGATACCCTGTTTCACTCGCTGCAGAAGACCCATCAGCTGCTCCACCTCTTTCGGCTCCAGATGGCCCAGCATACTAATTACCCACTGCTCATGCTGCTCCGCCATCTTGCGAAACGCACGGCGCCCCTTGGGCGTCAGCTTGACGATAAAGGTTCGACGATTGTCCGGAACAGCCGTGCGATCGATCAGGCCCTCCTTGACCAATTGCGACGCGATACCGGAGACATTGCCTCCAGAGACCATCATCCGCTGCGATAATTGCCCCATGGTCAGGCCATCGGGCACACGCTCAAGCTGGGCCAGCAAATCAAACCTGGGCAAGGTCGTGTCAAAAGACTCCCGCAAGGCCGTACGCAGCGCCGTCTCGATCATGCTGGAGCAAGTCAGCAGGCGCAGCCAGAGCTTTACGGAGTGGTGATCGTCTTCGTGCAGGCGGGTTTCATGATCCAGCGCAAGACTTTTAGCAGGCTCAACCATATTCGTCTCAATCGATATTTTATATTTAAAATGTTTGCGCTATACTCAGCGAACTTTTTAAGTCTAAACTATTGTAACCGGTATAGCGATTTCGGTCTGCTCACTACCAAACAACGGAGACGCACATGAAAATAGTCTGCCTAGGCGGAGGTCCAGCGGGCCTCTATCTCGCCATTTCGATGAAACTCCGGGATCCCTCCCACGATATCACCGTCTACGAGCGCAACAAGCCCGATGACACCTTCGGCTGGGGCGTGGTGTTCTCCGACCAGACGGTCGAAAACCTGATCGCCAATGACGCGGTCAGTGGCGAGCGAATCGCTGCCGAGTTTATCCACTGGGACATGATCGACTGCTATGTCAACGGCGAACTGGAGCGCTCCGATGGTCACGGCTTCATCGGCCTGGGCCGCAAGCGCATGCTGCAACTGATGCACGAGCGCTGCCATGAGCTCGGCATCACTTTGGAGTTCGAAAGCGAGTTTACCGTGGAAGACATCGATACCCGCTTTGCCGACGCCGATGTCGTGGTGGCGGCGGACGGCCTCAACTCCAAGGTCAGGAACTCTGACCTGGAAACATTTGATTGCAACATCGACCTGCGCAGCAACAAGTTCGTCTGGCTGGGCACCAAACAGACCTTCCACGACGCTTTCACCTTTATCTTCGAAAAAACCGAGCACGGCTGGATATGGGCTCACTGCTATCAGTTCGACCAGGACACCTCGACCTTCATCGTCGAGTGCAACCCCGACGTCTATGACGCTTTCGGCTTCGACGACATGAGCCACGAGGAAAGTGCCGAGACCTGCCGCAAGATCTTCGAGAAATACCTCGGCGGCCATGACCTGTTGACCAATTCAGCCCATATCCGCGGCTCCGCCTGGATCAGCTTCCCCCATGTACTGTGTCGCAACTGGGTGAAGGACGACCGCGTGGTGTTGATTGGCGACGCCGCCCACACGGCGCATTTCTCCATCGGCTCCGGTACCAAGCTCGGGCTGGAGGACGCAATTGCCCTGGCCGACCACCTGACCCGCGATGCCGACATACCGACGGCCCTGCATGCCTACCAGGAAGAGCGCGAAGTCGACGCACTGCGCCTGCAAAGCGCGGCCCGCAATGCCATGATCTGGTTCGAGAATGTGCCCCGCTACGCCAGCGCCTTCGATCTGAAGCAATTCAACTATTCGATGCTGACCCGCAGCCAGCGGGTCAGCCATGAAAATCTTCGCCTGCGTGATGACCAATGGCTGGAGGGTATGGAAAAGCACCTGGCCAAAAAGGTATTGGGCGACAGTTTCGACGAGGCAGTACCGCCGATGTTTCTGCCCTACCAACTGCGTGATATGACGCTGATCAACCGGGTGGTGGTGTCACCGATGTCCATGTATAGCGCCCAGGACGGTCTACCGGATGACTGGCACCTGGTGCACTACGGCGAGCTCGCCAAGGGCGGCGCCGGGCTGGTCTATACCGAGATGACCGACATCTCGCCCGAGGCACGTATCACCCCGGGATGTACCGGTTTATGGAACGACGAGCAGGAGGCGGCGTGGCGCAGAATCACAGACTTTGTACACGGTCACACGCAAGCCAAAATCGCCCTGCAACTGGGTCATGCCGGCCCCAAAGGTGCCACCAAGGAACCCTGGAACTGGGATCCGGCGATACTCGATGAACCGCTGCCCCAGGGCGAAGACTGGCCGCTGGTGTCAGCCAGCGCAATCCCCTTCGACGCCCACATGCAGGTGCCTGCGGAAATTACCCGCGCGCAAATGGACGAGGTGCGCGATCAGTTTGTCGAGGCCACCCGCCGGGCTGACCGCGCCGGCTTCGACCTTGTCGAACTGCACGCTGCTCATGGCTATCTGATTTCTGCCTTCATCACCCCGCTGCTCAATCAACGCGAGGACGAATACGGTGGCAGCCTGGACAACCGACTGCGCTACCCACTGGAAGTATTCAGCGCGATGCGCGCCGTGTGGCCGGACAATAAGCCCATGTCGGTACGCATCTCCGCCCACGACTGGATGGAAGACGCCGGCAATACCGAGGAAGATGCGCTGGCCATCGCCCAGGCCTTCATTGCGGCAGGTGCCGATATCATCGACGTCTCCAGCGGCCAGACCTCACACCAGGCCAAGCCGCAGCCGGGCCGTATGTTCCAGACACCGCTGTCCGACCGCATTCGCAACGAGGGCGGCATAGCCACCATGGCGGTGGGCAATATCTACGAGGTCGACCACGTCAACAGTATCATCGCCGCCGGTCGCGCCGACCTCGTCTGCCTGGCAAGGCCTCACCTGGCCGACCCCAACTGGACGCTGCGGGCAGCAGCGGAAATGGGCCATACCGGCGTTGGTGTTGCCGAGCAGCGCCAGTACTTCATGGGCTATCGGCAATTGCACATCAACCTGCAACGTGCCGCCGAGATGGCTGCCGCGCAATGAGCCACGCGCTGGTCACCGGCGCCGGCAGCGGTATCGGTGCGGCCATTGCGACCACCCTGGCGGCCGCCGGGCACCAGGTCAGTCTGCTGGGTCGACGACTGGAGCCACTGGAACAGACCGCTGCCGCCGCACCCGCATCGAGCTGCCAGTCGATCTGCTGTGACGTGGGCATCGCCGAAGATGTGGAGCGGGCCTTTGCCGAGGCCAGCGAAAACTTTGGCGATATCGACGTGCTGGTCAACTGCGCCGGCGCCGCGCCGACTACACCCTTTCACAAGTTGGATAGCCAGCAGTGGCAGGCCGTGCTTAACACCAACCTGAACGGGGTGTTCAATTGCACCTCACAGGTCATCAAGGGTATGCGCGAACGCCGCGGCGGTCGCATCATCAACATCGCCAGCACCGCCTCATTGAAGGGCTATGCCTACGTTAGCGCCTACTGTGCCGCCAAACACGGGGTGCTGGGCCTGACCCGCGCCCTGGCCCTGGAGACAGCCGAACTGGGTATTACCGTCAACGCCATCTGCCCGGGCTATACTGACACCGAGATTATTCGACAATCGGTGCAACAGATTGTCGAGAAAACCGGGCGCAGCGAGGAACAGGCGCTGGCCCAATTTACTGACACCAATCCGCAGGGGCGGCTGATCCAGCCCGACGAGATTGCCGGCACAGTCCTGTGGCTGTGTTCCGAGGCAGCTCGCTCGGTCACCGGGCAGGCCATATCCATCAGCGGTGGAGAAACCATGTAATGCAAAGCACTTCATTAAGCGACTACCAGGCGGAACACTTTTTGTGGGCAACGGATGGCGGCGTTGCCACCATTACCCTGAACCGACCGGAGCGCAAGAACCCACTGACCTTTGACTCCTACGCTGAGCTGCGCGATCTGTTCCGGGCGCTGGTCTATGCCGACGACGTACACGCCGTGGTCGTGCGCGGGGCCGGCGGTAACTTCTGCTCCGGCGGCGATGTCCACGAGATCATCGGCCCGTTGACCAAGATGAATATGAAACAACTGATGGCCTTCACCCGCATGACCGGCGATCTGGTCAAGGCCATGCGTGCCTGCCCACAACCGGTGCTCAGCGCGGTCGAAGGCATCTGCGCCGGCGCCGGCGCGATCATCGCCATGAGCAGCGATCTGCGCTACGCCAACAGTGATGCCAAGGTTGCCTTCCTGTTTAACCGGGTCGGCTTGGCCGGCTGCGATATGGGCGCCTGCGCCATACTGCCGCGAATTATCGGCCAGGGCCGCGCCAGCGAACTGCTCTACTCGGGCCGCTCACTGAAGGCCGAGGAAGGCGAGCGCTGGGGCTTCTTCAACAGCGTCAGCGACGACCCGTACAGCGAAGCCCTCACCATGGCTCAGCGAATTGTCAGCGGCCCCACCTTTGCCAACGGCATCACCAAGACCCAGCTGCAACACGAGTGGAATATGTCGGTAGACCAGGCCGTTGAAGCGGAAGCACAGGCGCAGGCGATCTGCATGCAAACGGAAGACTTCGTGCGTGCCTATAATGCCTTCGTAAACAAGGAATCACCGGTATTTCAGGGAGATTAATCATGGCCGACAACAGTTTTCTGCAGTGGCCCTTTCTGGAGGACAGTCATCGGGAGTTGGCCGCTACCCTGGACCGCTGGGCCGAGGACAACATTCCCGACCTGGTCGCTAATGAGCACGAAGACCTGGACGGCACCTGCGTTGGACTCGTGCGCGCCCTCGGTGAGGCTGGCTTTACCGGCTATGCCGTGCCAGCCAGCGCGGGCGGGGTCACCGAGAAACTCGACGTACGCAGCCTCTGCATCATCCGCGAAACCCTGGGCCGGCATCATGCCCTGGCCGACTTTGCCTTCGCCATGCAGGGGCTGGGCAGCGGCCCGGTGTCGCTGTTTGGCACCGCGCAACAACAGGAAAACTACCTTCGGGCCGTTGCTACGGGAGACAAGCTATCCGCCTTTGCCCTGTCGGAACCGGAAGCGGGATCCGACGTCGCTGCCATGGCCATGACCGCTGTTGCCGATGGCGACGACTACGTCCTCAATGGCCAGAAGACCTGGATATCCAATGCCGGTATCGCCACCTTCTACACCGTATTCGCCCGCACCGGCGAAGCTCCCGGGGCCAAGGGCATCAGCTGTTTCATTGTCGATGCCGATACTCCGGGGTTCGAGGTTACCGAGCGCATCGACCTGGTGGCGCCACACCCGCTGGGCACACTCACACTCACCGACTGCCGGATCCCAAAAGCCAACCTGGTCGGCGAAGCGGGCCGTGGCTTCGGTATCGCCATGGCCACCCTGGACGTATTCCGTTCTACTGTCGCCGCCGCGGCACTGGGCATGGCGCGGCGCGCCATGAACGAAACACTGGCTCACGTGGCCACCCGGGAAATCTTCGGCGGCACCCTGGCCGACCTGCAACTGGTCCAGGGCAAACTGTCCGACATGGCGGTTGCTGTTGATACCAGTGCCCTGCTGGTTTACCGCTCGGCATGGACCAAAGATTGCGTCGCTGAACGGGTGACCCGGGAAGCGGCGATGGCCAAGCTCCATGCCACCGAGGCTGCCCAGCAGGTCATCGATGCCGCTGTACAGTTACACGGCGGCAAGGGCGTAACCCGCGGCAATATCGTCGAGTCGCTGTACCGTGATATTCGCGCCCTGCGCATCTATGAGGGTGCCTCGGAAGTACAGCAAACCATCATCGCCAAACAGGCGCTGGCTGCACTGTGATGCGCCGGTCAGTAATACTTCTTGCACTGCTCGGCCTGCTGGCCGGCCCGGCGGCCGCGGCCGACATCGGCAACCAGGACTGGCGTCAGCACGGTGAGGACTCTGCCGAGCGTCGCCACTCGCCACTGAACCAGATTAATAATGATACCGTCGCCCGACTGGGCCTGGCCTGGGAGCAGGACGCAAGCTCCCGGCGTGGGCTCGAGGCCACGCCCATCGTCGTCGATGGCGTGATGTACACCACCAGCACCTGGTCCAGGGTCATGGCGCTGGACGCCGCTACGGGCAAATTACTGTGGCAATACGACCCGAATGTGCCCAAAGCCTGGGCCAAGCGACTGTGCTGCGACGTGGTCAACCGCGGTGTGGCTGTGCAAGACGGTAAGGTATTCGTCGGTACCCTGGACGGCCGACTACTGGCATTGGCAGCCGATAGCGGCAAGCTGGTCTGGGAAATAGATACCCTTATCGATCGCGATGCCTGGTACTCCATTACCGGCGCGCCGCGCATCGTCAAGGATATGGTGGTTATAGGCAATGGCGGCGCCGAGTACGGCGTGCGCGGTTACGTGACCGCTTACGACATGGCCAGCGGCAAGCAGCGCTGGCGTTTCTTTACCGTGCCGGGTTCGCCGGATGGCCCTTTTGAAAACCCGGAACTGGCCGCGGCGGTAAAAACCTGGGACAAGGACCGCGAGTGGACCGGCGGTGGCGGTACCGCCTGGGACTCAATGGCCTACGACCCGGAACTGGATTTGCTGTATGTGGGCACCGGCAACGGCTCCCCCTGGGCCCGCCATGTGCGCAGTCCCGGTGGTGGCGACAACCTGTTTCTCGCCTCCATACTCGCACTGGATCCCGACACGGGCCGACTGGCCTGGTATTACCAGACCACCCCCGGGGACAACTGGGATTTCACCGCCACCCAGCACATGATCCTGGCCGACCTGACCATCGAAGGTAAGGCGCGCAAGGTGCTGATGCAAGCGCCCAAGAACGGCTTTTTCTACGTGCTGGATCGGCAGACCGGGGAGTTGATCTCCGCCGAGAAATTCGTCTTCACCAACTGGGCCAGTCACGTCGACCTGAAGACCGGCAGACCGGTAGAAACCGGTCTGGGCACTTACAAGGATGAGGACAAGTATGTCTTCCCGGCGGCCTCGGGCGGGCACAACTGGCATCCCATGGCCTTTAATCCAGACACTGGCCTGGTTTATTTCTCTGGCAGGGAAGCGGGCTGGGTGCACAGCAAACACGACGACAAGTGGTTCGCCTACGGCGCCAACAACCTGCCGGAACTGATCGGCGACCAACAAGTACCGGAAAGTACCGGCTTCCTGAAAGCCTGGGATCCGGTGCAACAGGCAGTCGTCTGGGAACAGGCCCTGCCCAACACCTGGAATGGCGGCGTGCTCACCACCGCTGGCAACCTGGTCCTGCACGGCACCGCCACCGGCGACTTTTACGCGCTGGATGCCCGCACAGGAAACATACTCAAGCACATTGAGGTTGGCACGGGGATGATCGCTCCGCCGATCAGCTATGCCGTCAATGGTACCCAGTACATCGCCCTGATGGCTGGCTGGGGCGGCCCCGCCTTCAACACCCTGGAAGGCGACGAGGCCCTGTTACGCCACGATAACGCCGGCCGCATCCTGGCCTTCAAACTCGATGGCACTGAGGTTCCGCTGCCGCCGGCGGTGGCGCCGCGCGGTCCATTGCCGGCGCAGCCGGAGATCACGGCCGACGCCGCGACCCTGGAAGAGGGGCGACTACTCTACGTCCGCTACTGTGGCAGCTGTCACGGCATGTATGGCAGTGAGCCAATGTTGCCGGACCTGCGCCGCATGTCGAGCGCAACCCACGCCCTGTTCAATCGTATTGTCCGCGAGGGCCTCTACGAAAATGCCGGCATGGTCAGCTTCGCCGACGAAATCAGCGAATCACAGGCCGAGTCCATCCGCGCCTACATTGTGCATCTGGCCAACAGCACCCGCGCCGCCAACTGAGAGACACCGATGGCGGGCTTGCGCGACGCGCGAGCAACCGCCATCATCGCGTCTTCATATTGTTGGGACGACCCTATGACCCGTTACTGGCAGGACCTGAAGGTCGGCGACACCTTCAGCACCTCTGACTCGCTGACGCTATCCCGGGAGGACATCCTGGAGTTCGCCGCGGAATTTGATCCACAGCCCTATCACCTTGATAAAGAGGCCGCCGAGGCGTCCATTTTCGGTGGCTTGTGCGCCAGTGGCTGGCAGGTGTCAGCGATGATGATGCGGCTGCTCACAGACACCTTCCACGATCAGGCGATCGCCCTGCTCGGCGTGGCATCGGTACAGCAGATGCGCTGGAAAATCCCGGTCTTCGCCGGCGACAGCCTGAGGGCAGAAATCACCGTCATCGATAGCAACGAGACCTCGGGGCAGGCCGGTATCGGCACAGTGGATGTCGAGATAAAGGTCAGCAACCAGAAAGAGCAGGCAGTCATTGTCTTGCAGAATCGACTGCTAATCCCCCATGGGGAACTGGAGCTTGCCCATGGCTAAAAGACCTTATATTCGCAGTCGCTGGTTCGAGGACATCCCGGTTGGTGAGTTCCACGTATTCGGCTCCCACACCTTCAGCGAGCTGGAGATTATCGAGTTCGGCAAAAAATATGCACCAGAGATTTACCATACCGACCCGGTCGCGGCGCTGGATACCTATTACCGCGGCCTGATCGCATCGGGCTGGCACCTGACCGCCGTGTGGATGCGGATGATGGTCGATTACATGGAACACTTTGCCCGCGGCGTCCAGGACGGCCGGCGCAACGGTGCCGGCCTGGGCCTGCAGGATCTGGAATGGTTTCAGCCGGTACGGCCAGGCCATACACTCACCTACACCTACGAAATCATCGACAAGTCAGACAAGGTAGTGCGCGACCAGTGGGGTATTATCAAAAGCCGCAACGAAGCGTTTAATCAGTACAACGAGCCGGTAATGAGCTTCACCATCGATATCCTGGCGGAGCGAAACCCCCAGCTGCTGGCCAGCTAGCTAGGCCGCCAGCGCCTCGCTGAAGGCTTCGCCGGAATCATCGGCCAGCGCCTTACCGCGCCACTGCCTGACGGTATCGGCAGCGATGCTCTCGCCTGCCTCTACCCGCTGCAGAATCGCCAGCATCTGTGAGGTGGTACGCGCACGGGTGTCCCCGTAGCCTTTCACCAGCCGGCCACAGTCGGCCAACTCCAACGCCAGTGCCGGCTCTTTGCTGGCAGCGTCGCGCACGGCGGCCAACCAACGGCCAATCATGGCGTGTTCATGCTGATAGCCCAGCATGCCGCGGCGAAAGCGGCGTAAGCCCGCGAGAAACCGCAGGGCCAAAAAGACCGTCACCGTGTTGGTGCGCAGCTGTTTGCCGCCGGTGAACAGATTGAGAAACTTATTGCAGACGGTCGATTTCAATACGTAATTACCCAGCCCAGGCGGTAACAAGGAACAGATTTCCTCGACCCGGGGTCGGAAAAACTCGGTGACGTCGAAGAGTTGGTCGGACTCTGCCAGCACCTCCTCACGCACCTTGCCCATACGCGCCGCGCGGGTCTTGAACTGGGCGACCCGGGGAATATCCTCAAAGCACATCCACAGAGCCAGGTAACGGCCAGTTTCCCGGGTCAGGCGGTTGTCCTCACGGCCATCATCCAGGGCCAGTACATCGCGCAGTTCGTCCAGATACTGGTGCGCGTAGGCGTAGTCCTGATAATCCACACACTTATCGAGGCCATGGTAGAGAATCTCCCGACAGGATTCCGGGAACGCCTCCAATCGCTGCAGTAATTCGGCACCCGCCGACGAGGTGGCTTGAGGCAATTCGAAGCCTGGCTCTTCGATGACTGCCGGCTCAAACTGCTCAACACCACCGGAGGAGGCCCGCTGGTAGCTGGCTGCAAACGCCGCCATGTTCACGTCTACGGCTTTACCGGCCTTGCGAATCTCCGCCTCAAAACTTTCCCGGGAGAAAGGCAACACCCCGGAGCCCGCGAGCGCACCGAGCAAAACGGCAGATATCACCGCTCCGTGTTCGTTGGCCAGCGCCAGCATGTCATAGTGAACGTACTGCCGGGCGTAACGACCAGCAATCTCCTGCAGCACATCCGGATCGATTGTGCCGTCACCGAGCTCAGTCTTTTCAGCAATACTGTAAACGCGGTGATCGGAAGCAATCAGCGTCGTTCTCTGGGCGGTGACGAAACCGCGCTGCACCATACGCGCCGCCTCTGCCACTTCCGAGGCGATGGCAATGTCGATATCGCCCTGCGCGGGAAACAACGACATCACCGGGGGCTGGTCTACTACTGCCGCGCGGGGGAAAAATTCCAGGTAATAAATGGTCGCACCGGTACGCTGGGCGACACCGGCCAATGAGGTTGTCTGACACAACCAGTTCTCGCGCTCGGCTACCCCGATAACCCAGTTGGTAAAAACGCCGCCGCCTTCACCGCCCAGTGCCGCGGCCACCATGTTAATCGTGCGATCAGTCATAACGCTCGCGCCAGTCGCTTGCGTTCATCGCGCTCTTGCAACCAGCCAATCACCGACTGACGCAGACCACCGATAAAGCGGTCCCAGCCGTTGGGGTTGTACACCAGGTCTACCCGTGAAAAGGATGGGCACAGAATCGCAGCGTGGGCATTGGTACCGCAAACACCGCAGCCGACGCAGCTATTGTCGACATAGGACACCGGGTCCTGCCGCAGCGGATCGGGGTTGGGTTTGATGGTCAGCGACGGACAGCCGGAAATACGGATACAGGCGTGGTCGCCGGTGCAGGTCTCGCTGTCGACCATGAAGCGCGCCCGCCGGGTGCGCTTGCCGTCCTTGATCGACTTGTTGAGCAGCGGTTTGACCCGTCGCTGGCGATTGAGCATGCACTCGCCTTCAGCGATGATCACCTTCAGTCCCGGTTCGGAGCTGGTCAGTGCATCTCGCAGGGTCTGCTTCATGTCTTCAATACTGTAAGTGCTGACCGTGCGGATCCACTTCACCCCCGCTCCGCGGCAGGCCTCATCAATAGGCTGCTGGTCATCCCGAACGGGACCATCTGAGTCAATGGTGGTGGCGATAATCTTGTTGGGCTCAACCAGTGACGGAATATCCTGACCGCCAGTGGCCGCGGAATAACCGTTGTCGACGATGATTAACAGACCATCGTGCTTGTTGAACACAGCGCTGGTCACACCGCTGGTCAGGCCGTTATGCCAGAACCCACCGTCACCCATGATACTGATCGATTTATGCGGCAGGGTATGCCGGATGCTGGATGAACTGGCCAGTGACAGTCCGTAACCCATGATCGTATTGCCGAGATTGAACGGCGCCAGGGTGGCAAAAGAATGGCAACCGATATCGGAGCTGATATGAAACGGCCCCATTTCGGTCTGCACCTGTTTCAGTGCTGAAAACAGCGGCCGCTCCGGGCAGCCGGTACACAGCCCCGATGGCCTCGGAGGAACGTTTTCAAGCAGCGTATTGTGGTCATCGTCAGCCAGGGTCGACTGCAACTTACGAACCTGGTCCTCGCTCAGGCGCAAACTGATCTCCGGCAAACGCGCACTCTCGACAAAGCGGGTCAGGCCCAACAAGGTGACCTGCCCGGTGTACTCACCGGCCATCGGCATGATGTCCTTGCCGTACACCCGGGTTTGCACATCGGCCCGGCGCAGCACCGTATGGATACCCTGCTCTACATATTCCGGCTGCCCTTCTTCGAGCACCAGCACCTGCTGCTTGCCAACGCAGAACTCAATCAGTTCATCCGGTATCAGCGGGTAGGCCACGTTCATCACATAGATTGGGATATCGCTATTGCCGAAGGCATCACAAAGGCCCTGGCGCTGCAGTGCCCGGATCACTGTGTTGTAAACACCACCCTGGACAATGATCCCCAGCTGCTCATGCTTGCCCGGGAAAAATTCGTTGAGCTTCTCTTTCTTGATGAAGTCGATCGCTGCCGGCAGGCGCTGCAAGATCTTTTCCTGTTCTTGCGCATAGACATTGGGCGGCAGGATAATTTTCTCTGCCTCACGTTGCGGCTTCACCGGGTTGCGATCGCTGAACTCGGGCGCCTTGTTATCGCGCGCAATAAATTCGCCGGTGACATGACAACCGCGGATTCGCATCATGTAGAAGATCGGCGTGTTGCTGGCCTCCGACAACTGGAAGCCCTTCTCCACGTTATCGACAATGCTGGTGAGGTTGGGGCGCGGATCGAGTAGCCACATCTGTGCCTTCATGGCAAAGGCGTAAGTGCGCTCCTGCATGATGCTGGAGCCCTCGCCATAATCTTCACCGACGATCACCAGCGCACCGCCGGTAACACCCGACGATGCCAGGTTAGACAGGGCGTCTGACGCCACGTTGGTACCCACTGTCGACTTCCAGGTGACGGCACCACGCAGCGGGTAGTTGATAGAGGCACTGAGCATGGCCGCCGCTGTCGCCTCGCTGCCGCTGGCCTCAAAGTGCACACCCAGTTCTCCCAGAATTTCCTGGGCATCATTGAGTACGTCCATCAGGTGCGAGATGGGTGAGCCCTGGTAACCGCCCACATAAGAGACACCCGACTGCAGCAGGGCTTTGGTGATCGCTAGGATCCCCTCACCCTGAAACACTTCACCTTCACCCGCCCGGAGTTTCAGTACTTCCTTGGCAAACGACCGCTCCGCCATAAAAAGTCAGCCCTGCGGAACCAGCGCGAGAACCCGCACCGGACTGCCGGATCCTTCGCGGATCTTCAGCGGTGCCGCGATCAGGACACTGCCGGTAGGCGGCAACAGGTCGAGATTACAAAGACTGGCCAGCCCGCACTTGTTGGCGCCGTGCATCAGGTTATGGCACGGGAACATCGGCTCCTGGCCAGACGCCTGGCCAGCGTCAGTACCGACAGTCTCGGTACCGACGCCAATAATATTGCGCTCCTCCGCCAGGAAAGTAACTGCTTCAGGCTCCCAGCCCGGCGTGTGGCCGCCGTCCGCCTGCATATTCAGGTATTCCTCGTTGGTTGCCTTCTTCGACCAGTCGGTGCGGTATAGCACCCAGGACCCGGCGGGAATACGGCCATGTTCTGCCTCCCAGGCCTTGAGGAAATCGAGAGTCAGCAGATAGTCGGGGTTACCCTTCACTTCCTCGCTGGCGTCCACAACCACCGCCGGCGCCACAAACCGTTCGGTAGGCAGTGTATCGGTGGCGTGATTTTCGTGGTCTTTGCCCGAAATCCAGTGAATGGGCGCGTCAAAGTGCGTACCGGTATGCTCGCTGCACTTGAAGTTGTTCCAATACCACGCCGGCCCCTTCTCGTCATAGCGGGAGATAAGCTCGCTACTGAACGCCCAGGCCTGGCCCCAGCCAAACTCCTCCGGCAATTGCAGAACCGGTGTGTTGGGATCCAGAGTGACGGTCAGGTCCACAATACCAATCGACCCTTCAGTTAGCGCCGTTGCGAACGACATCAGTGCATCAGTACCCATGTGTATTTCCTCTATTAACAAGCTGCCCAAAAAGCTTCGACCACTACTATACTTTAGTCAACTTTCCGCTACCGCTGGAATATATTTTAAGTTTAAAATATACTGCATCTCCTCGCTAACTACAAGCAAAGGCGAAACGCATGCACAAACAATTACTGCCCGAGGGCTGGCCCCGGCCAAAAGGCTATGCCAACGGCATTATTGCCGCCGGTGGCCAGACTATCTATATCGGCGGCCAGATCGGCTGGAATGCCGACTGCGTCTTCGAGACCAGCGACTTTGTGGAACAGGTCAAGCAGGCCCTGCTCAATGTGAAATCCGTACTCGTGACCGCCGGCGCCGGGCCCGAGCACATGGTCAGGATGACCTGGTACATCACCGACAAGCAGGCTTATGCCGACAATCTGCGAGCCATCGGCGGAGCCTACCGCGAGGTGATGGGCAAGAATTTCCCGGCGATGTCGGTAGTGCAGGTTGTCGCCCTGATCGAGGACGAGGCCAAGGTTGAAATCGAAGTCACAGCGGTGCTCGCCGATGCCGTACCCAGCTGACCCTGTTAACAGCGTTTACGACGCTTTTGTCGAAGCCAGCGAACGCTATGCTGATCGACCGTTTCTGCATATTCCAGCGACCGCAACTGCCAGCTATGCCCAGGGGCCGATAGAGCTGGGCTATGCCGAAGCCGCTGCGGAAGTGGAGGCGTGCAGAGCGCACTACCTTAACAAGGGCTACAGCAAACCGATGCGCGTTGGCCTGCTGCTGGAGAATCGCGCCGAGTATTTTATACACTGGCTGGCCCTGAACAGCCTCGGCTGCAGCGTGATCCCCCTGCATCCGGATATGCCAACCGCGGAGATGGGTTATTTCCTCGACTTCGGCGAGGCCGCGCTGGTCGTCACACTGCCCGAGGCAATGGACAGGCTGCACAGCGCCTGCGCAGAGCTCAACCCCGCTCCGCCAGTGGTCGCCTGTGACCGGCTCGATACGCTACCGCAAGCGCCCGAACAGGATGATGACCCTGTCATCGATCGCAGCACCGAGTGTGCACTGCTGTACACCTCGGGCAGCACCGGCAAACCCAAGGGCTGCATCCTGGACAACGATTACTTTTTATTCGCCGGTCACTGGTATAACACCATCGGTGGCATGGTCGACGTGCAACCCGGTCAGGAAAGGCTGCTGACCCCTCTGCCCCTTAACCATATGAATGCCATGGCCTGTTCGACCATGGCCATGATCATGAGCGGCGGCTGCATCGTCCAGCTCGATCGTTTCCATCCACGCAGCTGGTGGCAAAGCGTGCGCGATTCGGGCGCGACCATTGTTCACTACCTGGGCGTGCTGCCGGCGATGCTGCTGGAAATGCCGACCGATCCGGCCCACGACTTTCGCGGCCAGGTAAAATTCGGTTTCGGTGCCGGCGTCAATCCGAAGCACCATGCTGTGTTCGAGGAGCGCTTCGGCTTTCCGCTGCTGGAGGCCTGGGCCATGACCGAGTCGGGCACTGGCGGCAGTATTATTGCCAACCGCGAACCGCGCCATGTTGGTACCGCCTGTTTCGGCAAGCCGGCACACTGGCTGGATTACCAGTTGGTCGATGAAAATAAGCAGATCGTGCCGCGCGGCGCCGACGGCGAGTTGCGGGTCAGGGCCAAGGGTGACAACCCCGGCAAAGGGTTTTTTTCCGGTTACCTCAAGAATCCGGAGGCGACGGCCGAGGCCTGGCAAGACGGCTGGCTCAACACCGGTGATGTTGTGCGCGAGAACGAAGATGGCAGCCTCAGCTTCGTCGACCGTCGCAAAAACGTTATCCGCCGCTCCGGCGAAAACATTTCAGCACTGGAGGTTGAAGCGGTGTTGAGTACTGTCCCTGGCATTTCTGAAATTATCGCCACCGCCGTGCCAGACGACATTCGTGGCGACGAGGTCGCTGCCTGTGTCGTTGTGCGCGAGGGCGAAGCACCCGACGAGGCCCTGGCCCATACCATCGTCAACCACGGCCTGGCCAACCTCGCCTACTTCAAGTGCCCGGGCTACGTTGTGTTTTGCGATGAATTACCCAAGACAGCGTCCAACAAGCCGCGCCGAGCAGATGTGAAAGCACTGGCCAGGGCACGCGTTGCCGCCGGCGACTGCTACGACACCACCCACATGAAAAAACGGAGAAAAACCGGATGAAGAGCTACGAGGGCGTTGCCCTGCTCGCTCCGGTGAGCTTCGGCTATGCCCGCCAGAGTCCACATACCGCGCCCTGGTTTATCGGTAAAACGCTGAAACTCATGCTGCAACAGTCCGGGATCAGCAAGGACGAGATCGACGGCTTTGCGGTATCGAGCTTCTCACTGGGCGCCGATTCGGTTATTCCGCTGACCCAGCACTATCAGATCTCACCGCGCTGGGTGGAGCAATTGCCCTATGGCGGAGCTTCCGGTGTGCTCGCCCTGCGCCGCGCAGCACGCGCTATTCAGGCCGGTGATGCCAGCGTCATTGCCTGCATTGGTGGCGACGGCGCGGCCCATCGCTCTTTCGAACGCACCGCCGGAGAGTTCAGCAGCTTTACCATTGATTCTTCCTTTCCCTACGGTGCCGGTGGACCCAATGCCGCCTTCGCCATGATTACCCGCAATTATATGGAGCGCTACGGCGCGACCCGCGAGGACTTTGCCCGCATCGCAGTAGACCAGCGCTATAACGCCAATCACTACGGTCCCGCCCTGCTCGGCCACAAGACGTTATCAGTGGAGCAATACCTGGCGGCCCGACCGATCGCCGGGCCGGTGCACCTGTTTGACTGCGTAATGCCCTGTGCCGGCGGCGAGGGCTTCCTGGTCATGGATGAAGAGCGGGCCAGAAGCACCGGCCTGCCCTACTGCCTGATCAGTGCCGCCGACGAACTGCACAATGCCCATCGGGACGACCCGGTACAGGAACGCGGCGGCTGGACGACCTATGCTGATGACATGTATCAACGCGCTGGCCTGGGGCCAGATGATATAAACCTTGTGCAAACTTACGACGATTACCCGGTAATCAGCATGATGCAGTTGGAAGACCTGGGGTTCTGCGCCAAAGGCGAAGGACAGGCCTTTGTACAGGCCACTGACATGCGTTTTGACGGCAGCGGTCCCCAGCCCAACAAACTTCCGCACAATACCAATGGCGGACAGCTGTCTGTGGGGCAGGCGGGCGCTGCAGCGGGCTACCTGGGCGTCACGGAATCACTGCGCCAGTTGACCGGCACTGCCGGCGACAATCAGGTGGCCAGGGCCAGGCACGCTATGGTCAGTGGCTTTGGCATGGTCAACTACGACCGCGGCCTGTGTTCCGCCGCAGCGATATTGTCGGGGGCCGGCTCATGACTACGTCGAGCAAAATGCAAAGCCGCATGAAGCTGAACCGGCCGTCGGTCCGGCACAAGGCTCGCCCGCCCAAGCAACGTACACCGATTGGCGAAGCCTTTACCGCCGCCAACCTGCCCTGCACCTTGAGCTTGCAACACTGCACCGACTGCGGCGCGGCTCAGTACCCACCCCGGGAGCTCTGTCACGCCTGTCTGGGTGACCTGGTATGGCGCGAGACCTCCGGCAGTGGCGTCATCAGCAGCCGCGTCGATCTGCATCACAGCCTCTGGGAGTTTTTCAGGCGCCACACCGCACAAAAACCCTGGCCGATCGCCAGTATCGCACTGGATTGCGGACCCACGGTACTAGCCCACCTGGACCTGACCAGTTTCGACGCTGACAGCGCCGAGGCTGTAACCGCCGGTACGGCGGTACAGGTCTTTAGCCACAGCGACTGTTCGCAACAGGTCGTCCTGATTGCAGTCGCAGCTCAGGAGGCTATCGGCACGGCTGATCAGCGCCGCGACATCGCCGCAGGCCTCGGGCTGCTGGAGCCCGCACTCAAACCCGGAGGAATCTGACATGTCCGCACACGACACAATCGTAGTCACCGGGGGCAGCACTGGCATTGGCAGCGCTATTTGCCGGCAATTGCTGGACCAGGGCTACCAGGTCATTAATCTCGCGCGCCGGGCAGCCGAGTTTAGCGACGACCGGCTGCACAATATTGAGCTGGACCTGAGCGACCGCGATGCGACGACACAGGTCGCAACAGAATTGGCTGCGAATCACCAGGTAACCGGCTTCGTGCACAATGCCGGCCTCATTCGAGCCGACCTGCTCGATGACGTCAGCCTGGAAGACTTCGACTACGTGGCCCAGGTCCATATCGGTGCCGCCATTACCCTCACCCAGGCTTTTTTGCCCGGCATGAAACAAGCCGGCTTCGGTCGCATTATCCTGATTACATCGCGGGCTGCACTTGGCTTGCAGACTCGCACCAGTTACTCGGCGACCAAGTCCGGCATGATGGGCATGGCCCGAACCTGGGCGCTGGAACTGGGCGAGTTCGGTATCACCGTCAACACGGTCGCGCCAGGCCCGATCGCCGCCACCGAGATGTTCCATAACGTGATCCCGGAGGGTGACCCCAAGCTCGACGCGATGGCTGCCAGCATCCCTGTGCGCCGACTCGGATTGCCCGGTGATGTTGCGCGCGCTGTCTGTTTTCTCAATGATCCCGACAACAGTTTCATCACCGGCCAGACTCTGATGGTCTGCGGTGGCGCCAGCCTGGGATCGCTGGCCCTGTAATCTTTGTGGAGGAATAACGTCATGAACAAGGCTGTCAGCGAAGAGGAAATCGCATCTCTGGTAGAACCGACCCGCATCCATAAGCGGGCCTATGTCGACCCGGACATTTTCGAACTGGAGATGGAGCGTATCTGGGGTCAGGCCTGGATCTTTATCGGTCACGAATCCCAGGTGCCCGGGGCGGGCGACTACTTCACCACCAATATCAACCACAAGGTACCGGTGGTGATGGTGCGCGATAAAAGCGGTGACGTGCACGTGCTGCACAACCGCTGCGGCCACAAGGGCGCCAAGCTGGTCGAAAACCGCCAGGGCAATGCCCGCGGTGCATTTCGCTGCGCTTACCACGGCTGGACCTTCCGTCACGATGGCGGCCTGATCAAGATTCCCGCCGAAGAGGGTTACGAGAACACCGGCTTCGACCTTAACGATCCGTGCAACAGCATGCAGCCACTGGCCCAGGTAGAAAGCTACCGTGGTTTCGTTTTTGCCACCCTGTCGAACAAGATTCCAGACCTAAAAACCTGGATGGGCGGCGCCATTGACTGTTTCGATAACCTTTGCGACCGCGCGCCAGAAGGTGAAGTGGAAGTTGCCGGCGGGGTGCTGCGCTACGAACACGACTGCAACTGGAAATACATTCTGGAAAACCTCAATGACACCATGCACCCCATGGTGGTGCACCAGTCAGTGGTACAGGCGGCCGAAGAGTACATCAGCACCCTTCCCGAGTCGGCCAGCTCACAACGGGCCGAAGCGGAAATCATCCCGCCCTTTGGCGCATCCTATGAGAACTTCGAGACCACCGGCATCACCGGATTTCGTTTTGGCCACCACTACGACGGCGGTAAAACCAGTATCCACGCCGACTACACAGTACTGCCTGCTTACCATGAGGCGATGGTCAAGGCCTACGGCGAGGAGCGCACCAAAGAGATTTACTCCTTTAACACCCACAACACCTGCTACTACCCATCTCTGACCATCAAGACTGCCATTCAGAACATTCGCGTCATCAGACCGGTCTCGGTCAATAAGTTCATTGTCGAAAGCTGGTCTTTCCGCCTCAAGGGTGCCCCGGACGAGATGCTGCAGCGCACCATTCTTTATTCACGGCTGATTAACTCATCAGCCGGCATGGTCGGTCCGGATGACCTTGAGGTTTACCGACGCGTCCAGGAGGGGCTGGAGTCCGATGCCAGTGAATGGGTTGAGATGCACCGCCAGTATGGTCGCGACAAGGACCAGGGCGACCGGGTTGTGGGCGGCGGCCTGAGTGATCTCGATATGCGCACGCAGTATGGCGCCTGGCAGGAGTACATGACGAGTGAGGTGGGGGCATGAGTAGTGTCGACCTGAAGGCAGTAGAAGATTTTCTCTACCAGGAGGCTGCCGTCCTGGACAGGCCCGACCTGGACGCCTGGCTAGCCTTGTATACGCCAAACGGAACCTACTGGCTGCCGGCCATGGAAGATCAGCCGGACTTCTTGAACCACGTGTCTCACATGTACGATGACCGGGTCATGATGGAGATCCGGCGGCGCAATTTCGTTCACCCGCGCGCCGCGTCCAAGGACTCAGCGGTACGCTGTTCGCATCTTATCGGCAACGTCCGCGAACAGGGCAAGACCGATGCCGGGGACCACATCATCACCTCCAACTTTCAGGTTGTCATGTGGTATCGCGACGAACAACGACTGTTCGCCGGTACTTACGAGCACCATTTACAGCCGCAGGGCGACAGCTTTTTGATCCGTCATAAGAAAGTGATGCTGATAAATCCCGAAGCGCCGCAGAAAACAATGGTTATCTACCTGTAACGTCGGCGTAAGAAAGCGGGATATCCCTGTTCAGGTAACGGTGCAGATAAATCTGGCCGAAGCCAACCAGCAACGCTGCGCCACCGTAAATTAATACCGTGAACAGCACGTTATCACCCACCGGATCGGCCACGCCGGCCAAAGCCGGGAACAAAGACGCCTTGATCAGCAGCCCGAGATTGCCGTTGCGCACGGTGACCTCGATATTGATCGCTGTATTATCGGGCCGCCGCACACGCGCCAACCAGGGTATCAGCCAAGAGGCTGTGGCCAGGAAAAACAGGAACAACAGCACCACCGCGAGATTGAAGAGGCCGAACTTTTCAAGGTCGACCCGCCCGGAGCCCATCGCACCAATAACAATCAGCAAGATGATGAAGAGTGAGCCGCGGATACTGATTTTGGATACCCGGGGCGCCAGGTCAGGCAGAGCAACCAGAAGTACCATCCCAAGCATCAACGGCAACAGCAATATAAGTGCTATCTCGATAGCAACCTGACCGGCCGGCATAGTGAATTCGACGGGCATGTGCTGGGCAATCAGCAGTCCCAGCACAATTGGCGTGGTCACCAGGCAGGCGACGGTTGTCACCCCGGTCAGGGCAATCGAGAGCGCCACGTGGCCACGACCGAGGAAGGTAAAGACATTGGACATGGTGCCACCCGGAATAGCGGCGCACAGTGCCAGTCCGATAGCGACTCCGGGATCCAGCGGAAAGACAGCAAGAAATAACAGAGCCAACAGGGGTACGCCGATAATTTGCAATACGGTGCCCACCGCAATGGGCCAGGGGTTGCGAACCACGGCGGCAAAGTCTCGCACCCGCAGAGTCGCACCCATGCCAAACATGGCCAGTGCCAGCTGGGTCGCTGCAAACCAGTATTCATATTGGATATAGAACTCAAACATAGTCACCCTGCTCGCGCTGGCCGGGCCACATTGTCGCTTAAAGCCATGCCGACTGTCGCCCCGTGCAATGTTGGGACGCTATCGCGGTAGTCGCGGGCAACCGGTCCAACCCGGTTCACGGCCTGTCGGCGAGCAATTCCTTTTGCAGGCTCATCACCCGGCGGGTCGCCGCGAACACTGACAGCGCAGGTGCTGCCTGCCCGGTCTTCCCGAGGGCGTCCAGTTGCGCGTAGTACCAGAACTGCACCGCAAACCCGGCGACCGCGCGCAGGGCTTTGATCCCTTCCAGAAAGCTTAGCCAAGCGGGGAACAGGGATAGTTCCTGTTCGTAACGGGGCAGTTCATCGAGCCCGCCCAACAAACGGGCGGGCGCATCGGTCATCACACACATGGGCCGGCCAAGTCCAATCAGGTCGGCACCACCGCCCGCTACCGCTTGCTCCATCGCCGCACGGCGACGAAAGCCGCCGGTTACCATCAGCGGAATAGACACTTTCTCCTGAATCGCCAGCGCAAAGTCGACAAAGTAGGCCTCGCGCATCATGGTCGACTCGGCAACATTCTGTTTTTCCTCTTCCTCGAGACCCTCCATACCCATAAGCTTGGGCTGCTCATAAGTACCGCCGGAGATTTCGATCAGGTCGACACTGGCCGCCTCCAGCCAGGTGGCAACCTGCAGGCTGTCCTCGAAGGCAAAGCCGCCCTTCTGGAAATCAGCGCTATTGAGCTTCACTGACACCGGGAATTCGGGCCCCACCGCGGCGCGCACCTCGGCGATAATCTCCAACAGGGGCCGGGCACGGTTGGCCAGTTCGCCGCCGTACTGATCGGTCCGCAGGTTGGTCCGTGGGCTCAGGAACTCAGACAGCAGGTAGCCGTGAGCGGCGTGCACCTGCACCCCCGTAAAACCAGCAGCTTTCACCGCCGCCGCGCAGACGCCAAAGCGCCGCACGATATCTTCTATCTCAGCTACGGTCAGGGCCACCGGTTCACCGAATTGCCCGCCGGGCAAACCGACTTTGACCGCCGAGGGCGCCTTGGGATGCGGGTTGACGTTGGCCTGGGTCTGGCGGCCGGCATGGCTGATCTGCGCCCAGAAGTGGTTGCCCTTGCGGGTGGCGGCCTTCGCCCAGCTCGACAGGGCCTGCTGCATCGCGGCGTCGGGTTCCCTGTCGATCACCACATTACCGGGCCGTTCCAGATGATCGGCGTCTACCTGGATATTGCCTGACAAGAGCATCCCCGCACCACCGTCACTCCATAGTCCGTAGAGCTGTTCCAGCGCCTCGGTGGGAATACCGGCGGGCGTTGCCAGACCCTCGGTCATCGCTGCCTTGGCCAATCGGTTAGGGAGTGTCGCGCCACAGGGCAGCGTGACTGTTTGAGCAAGTAGATTGTCCATGGTGATCCTGTTCAGGGCTAGTTGGATTCACGCTTCGCGCGCAGCCGGTGGCCAGGCACAAACGGTGGAGGCAACGTTAAAGTCAGCTTTAACTCTGGTGCTGGCCAAGTCGAGGGCGTTACTATAACCGCCTTCGACCAAGACTGAAAAATACCAACGAGGGTGTAGCACATGACAACACGGATTTTACTGTTCGTCGCCGGACTTGTCCTGGCCTCCAGCGCCGCCTGGGCCGAGACAAGCATCAAGCTGATGGCCAACACCTCGCCGCCCTATGCCGATGCCAAGCTACCGGAGCAGGGGCTGGCACTGGAACTGGTACGCCACGTTTTCTCGCGCACCAATCATGCTCCCGAGATCACCATCGAGAACTGGTCCAGGGCGATTGAGGGTGCTGAACTGGGTGTCTACGACGGCCTCGCCTCGGTGTGGTATACCGATGAGCGCAACGAAAACCTGCATTTCAGCGAACCGTATATCAGCAGCAAACTCATCATCGTGAAGCTGCGGGCACGGCGTGGCGGACTGCGCAACCTGCAGGACCTGGCCGGGAGGCGCCTGGGTGTCCGCTCCGACTACGCCTACGGTATAGATTTTGACTCCATACCGAACCTCACGCTGGTCAAGGAAAACCACCTTATCCAGAACCTGCTGAACCTGCTCAATGGCTCAGTCGACCTCGTCATCGGTGACCAGCGCACCATGGCCATGCAGATCAATGAATATCTGGGTGACCAGCGCAGCAAATTCGAGGTCGTTAGTCTTGAGTTACCGCAGCGTGAGCGCCATGTCGCACTCCATCGTGACTTCGCCGCCCACAAGGAAGTCATTGCCGACTTCAACAAGGCCCTGGCAGGGGCTCGCAACGACGGCTCCTACGATGCCATCATCAACAAGTGGGACGAGCGGTACGGCGGTATCAAGTAAGCGCTGGTAAGCGTGCGGCCGACGAGTTGCTCGTCGGTCGCTGTTCAGCTCGGCGTCTTCAGCCGAAATCCTGCGGCACGAAACGCCGCTTCTTCATCGTTTTGCGGTCGTCGTAAGCCGCTTTCTTGTCCGGCTTGGGCAAGGTGACAATGGCCTCCGCCAGGGGCTCATAGGGGATTTCACCAAGCAGGTGGCGGATACAATTGAGATGAGCCGCCCGCTTGTCATCAGACGGGACGATATTCCAGGGGCTGAACTTGGTATCGGTGGCATCCAGCATCAGGTCTCGCGCCCGTGAATACTCATACCAGCGGCGTCTCGCCTCGAGGTCCATGTCGCTGAGCTTCCATTGCTTTTCAGCCTTGTTGATACGGCTCTTGAAACGTTTCTCCTGCTCCTTGCTACTGACTTCCAGCCAGTATTTGAACAGCAAGATACCGTCAGTGATGATCTCCCCTTCCAGGCCCGGAATGACCTGGAGAAAATGGTCGGATTCCGCCTCGGTACAAAAGCCCATCACCCGCTCAACGCCCGCGCGGTTATACCAGCTGCGGTCGAATATCACGACCTCACCCGCTGCGGGCATGTGCTTGATGTAGCGCTGCATGTACATCTGGGTTTTTTCGCGGTCACTGGGCGCCGGCAGTGCCACCACCCTGAAAACCCTTGCGCTGACACGCTCGGTGATGGCCTTGATGATGCCGCCCTTGCCAGCCGCATCCCGCCCCTCGAACACGATAACGATACGCTGGCCGGTATTTTTGACCCACTCCTGCATTGCCACAATCTCAGCTTGCAGCTTGCGCAATTCTTTCTCGTAAAGTTCTTTTTCCATGGGCTCTCCGGCTCCACACAAGACGCCGAAGCTTAAACCGGGAAGGTCACATTCGCCAGCGGGAGTGGCTAAAAACCGCCAAGACGGCGTCGGGACTTGGTTTTGGCGTTATCTATCTCGTCTTCCAGCAACAGCCACTCTTCCCGCTCCGGCGAGATCGAGCGGCCCGCCTCGATCAGGTTGTAGGCCAAATCATATTCCTCGACATCAATCTGTGCCCGGGTGGCGGTGATGTAGGCGTTGAGCAACTCACCCTTCAACTTGCCGGTAGAGGCCAGTGTCGGATACTCGGTGGAGACTTCGTCGTAGACCTGGCGGGCGGTCTGCAGGTCGCCATCGCGAATAGCGATAGAGCCTTTTGCGGCCGCTTCCCGGGCCACTTGCACGCGCTGGGCTTCAGCCGCCTTGCGCTGCTTCCAGGCTTTTTCCAGCGCCGGAAGTTCGTCGGACAGCTCATTAGCGGCAACACTTTCCGCGTCCAGCTTCAGCGCCGAAGCAATATTTTCCCGGGCCGTATCGAAATCACCCTTGTCTGCTGACTTTTGAGCTGCGTTAATCAGCGAGGCCATGGCATCGCTCAGGCCCTGCTCAGCCTGCTTCGATTCCGGGTCAAGCTCCAACACTTCGATATAGACATCCGCGGCAGTGCTGAAGTCGCCTTTCTTGTAAAGGCCGTTAGCTTCGGCCAGGCGGGCCGCCACCTTGTTCTGCTGATTCCAGGCCGCCTCTATCTCAGGCAACTGCTGCTGAAGGGCGGCTACATCCTGCCGGCCGGGGTCGATGCGCAGGGCCTGTGCCAGATCCTTGCTGGCGGCGTCGAAATCGCCGTCGTCACTGTTAGCCCTGGCGCGGTTCAGCAGACCATCGACGGCCTCTTGAAACCCTGCCTGGGCAGCGGCGTTATCGGGCTCTATCTTCAGCACCACCGCGTATTGATCAGCAGCCGAGGCGAAATCGCCCGCCTTGGCGGCTGCAGCAGCCGAAGCAGTCAGCTCGCCGATATCCTGGGCCGCCATCCATTGCGCCTCCTTCTCGGGCAGGGCGGTAATAAGCTCCTTGATGTCGCTGCGCGCCGGCGCGATATCCTCGGCATTGGCGAGCGCCGAGCCGGCCAGGGCAAAATTACCGGCGGCTATAGCGGCATTGGCCGCAGAAAGATGAAACTGCGCCAGCTGGTCGAGCCCCTCGCTGGCGGCCTCGTTGCCAGCGTCAATCTGCAAGGCCTCCTGCAGCAGGGTCACCGCAGCGTCGGAGCGGGTGGGATCGTCGGCTAGCTTCGCGATTTCCTGTTGGGCGCGAGCCACCACTGCGTCGGCCCTGGTCTTACGATCCGCCTTCCTGAGCGCTTCGATATCTGCCATACCCTTGATCGCGGCGGCATTGGTCGGCTCTATCTCCAACACGCGGGCAAAGGCCTTGGCGGCTTTGTCGAGTTCGTCTTCATTCATCGCGGTAAAGGCACGCGACAGGTCTTTGGACATGCGCTCTACCGACGCATCCGACTCGTCCTGTGTGGTCTGCCAGTAGGTATAGCCGCCAAACCCGGCACCCCCCAGCACGGCGAGTAACAACAGCCCCTTGACCAGGCCACCGGCACCGCCGGAGGCAGATTTACCTTTTTTAGCCGCCTTGTACTCGCCAGTTACCAGTCGCTCCCGACGGGACGAGGTTTCCGACAGCTTGTAGGGACGCGAGGGGCGCGAAGACTGGCTGACCTGGGTAGGATCTGTCCAGCTGGCTCCGCTGCCGACGGCACCGATCTCGACCGAGGTAGCATCCTCATCCTCCGGGTCGGGCGCAGGGCGTTCCTTGGCCTCGGTGAGCACGTCATCGTCATTGAATTGGCCACGCACTTCCGAAAACGCGGCGAACATTTCGCTCCCGGTCTGAAAGCGCTCGTCCGGCTCTTTAGCCAGCGCCTTATTGATGAAGGGCTGGTAGGCCGCCAGGTGCTCCGGCAGCGTTGGAATGTCCGCAGTCAGGTGTTTGACCGCGATGCTGACTGCAGAGTCGGCATCAAAGGGCAGTTCCTTGGTCAGCATTTCGTAACACAAGACCGCCATACCATAGAGGTCAGAGCGGCCGTCTACCTCGATACCGCGGGCCTGCTCGGGACTCATATAACTGGGGGTGCCCACCATCAACCCGGTCTGGGTCATCTGCGTTCCCGAATCCGCGGCCTTGGCAATACCAAAGTCAGCCAGCACGTAGTCGTCGGCACTGCGCAGTAAAATGTTGCTGGGCTTGATATCGCGGTGCACATAACCTTTGCTGGAGGCGTAATCCAGGGCGTCTGTCATCTGCTTCATGAGATTGTAAATAACGCGCTGGGGCATAGCACCGCGTATCAATCCTGCCAGGTCACCACCGCCCAGAAATTCCATGGCGATATAGTTGTGTCCGTCGTGAGAGTTCACGTCGTAAATTTGCAGGATATGCGGATGAATCAGCCGGGCAGAAATCCTGGCCTCGCGGATGAAACGCTCGGAGAAGCTGTCATCCGAACTGGAGCCGCGGTCCATGACCTTAATCGCGACTTCCCGGTCAAGATTAAGATGCAGCGCACGATACACTGTAGCCATGCCACCACGGCCCAGCTGCTCGTATAACTCGTAGCCCGGAATCTCAATATCAGCCATCGACTATTCTTTAATCATCATCCCTAATTGACCACGCCATTATAGAGAGAAACGCAACGAGGAAAAGTAAGTAATTCCCAAATCACCAATGTAGTGCACTGTCGCTGTACGCCCTGATAAACCACTGCTGACTCATTCCTGGCCGGGAATCGACCCGGTAGAGCGACTTTTCTACCTTGCAATGGCTGCCCTATCCGGTACTATTTCGACCCTCGCACCTGCTGGCAGTGCGCTATCCCCGTCAGCACTCCATTTTCTTTATGAGAAAGCTGACGATGACATTTGACGAACTCGGTTTGTCCGAGCAGCTGCTGCGCGCAGTAAGCGAACAAGGATATACCCAACCCTCCCCGATCCAGGCCAAGGCTATCCCGCTGGTGCTCCGTGGCAGCGACGTTATGGCTGCCGCCCAGACCGGTACCGGCAAAACCGCCGGCTTCGCCCTACCGCTGCTGCAAAGACTGGCGAGTTCTGGCAAGACCCACAAGCGACACTGTCGCGCCCTTATTCTGACCCCGACACGGGAACTGGCCGCCCAGGTGAGTGAAAGTGTGGCAACCTACGGCCGCTACCTGGGCACCTCGTCCACCGTCGTCTACGGCGGTGTGAAGATCAATCCCCAGATTCGCACACTGGCTGAAGGCGTCGACGTACTGGTGGCAACACCCGGACGCCTGCTCGACCTGCACGGCCAGGGTGCCTTGGAATTCAGCCAGCTGGAGGTCCTTATCCTGGACGAGGCCGACCGCATGCTGGATATGGGCTTCATCCACGATATCCGGCGGATCATCAAGCTGCTACCGAAGCAGCGCCAGACCCTCATGTTTTCTGCCACATTTTCAAAACCGATTCGCACCCTGGCCGCAGATTTTTTGCGCAACCCGGAGCAGGTCGAAGTTAGCCCTCCCAACTCAACCGCTGACAAGGTAGACCAGTGGGTGTATCCCGTGGACAAGAAGCGCAAGCCCGCCCTACTGAGCCACCTGGTCAAGTCCAACGGCTGGCAGCAGGTACTGGTATTCACCCGCACCAAGCATGGTGCCAACCGGTTGTGTAAGCAGCTTCACAACGACGGCATCAGCTGCGCGGCAATTCACGGCAACAAGAGCCAGAATGCCCGCACCCAGGCGCTGGAGGGTTTCAAGCGCGGCAAGGTACTGGCCCTGGTCGCCACCGACATTGCCGCTCGCGGTATCGACATCGACCAGCTGCCGCAGGTGGTCAATTTCGATATGCCCAACGTGGCAGAAGACTATGTTCACCGTATCGGCAGGACCGGCCGTGCCGGCCTTGGCGGCAGCGCGCACTCGCTGGTCAGTGCCGACGAGGCCGATTATCTCTATGGCATAGAGCGGCTCATCCGCCAGCAACTGCCCCAGCAAGAAGTCGACGGCTTCGAACCCGAACATACGCTGCCGGCGCGCAAGGCGGCACCGCCGCCGCGGCAGGTTCATAGGCCACGCAAGCAGGGCAAGCCGGGGCCGCGCAATCGCGGTAACGCGGCGACCGGCAATGGACGAAGAACCGACGGCCGTCGCAACCAGAGACGCTCGGGCTAGATCATGAAGCGAGGTTTCGCCCGCTGGGTGTTGACAGTTCTGGGTTGGAAGATCGATGGCATTCCGCCCGTTGAGCGGCGGTTCGTCCTGATCGCCGCCCCGCATACCTCCAACTGGGACTTCCCGCTGATGCTCCTGTATGCGGCAGCCTTCGGACTGAAAATAAAGTGGCTGGCCAAGGACTCGCTGTTCTGGCCGCCGTTGGGCTGGTTTATGCGTTTCATGGGCGGTATACCGGTAGAACGACACCACAAAAAGCACCTGGTACACGGCATGAAGGAAACCTTCGACGCGGCCGATGAGCTGGTGCTGGCGGTCCCCGTTGAGGGCACGCGGGCACTGGCGCAATTCTGGAAGTCCGGGTTTTATCATATTGCCCAGGGCGCCGGGGTGCCTATCGTGCCGTCCTATCTTGATTATGGCCGCAAGCGCGGGGGCTTTGGTCCGCCACTGACACCCACGGGAGACCTGTCCAGGGACATGGACGTTTTTCGCGCCTTCTACGCTCCCATGGCGGGCAAGTTCCCGGAACTGTTCGGGCCCATCAGACTACGCGAGGAAGATTCGCCCTAGACGCAAGCAAACAGCAAAATCCTGTATCATTCGTGGCTCTTTGCCACACCAATACAGGACATCCCCGCCATGACCATGCTTTATCGCAGCGCCTTTGAGCTGGCCCGTGATATCAAATCCGGAACAACAACATCCCTTGAAGTCCTGGAATTTTTCCTCGCCCGGGTAGCCGCTATAAATCCAAAACTTAACGCCGTGATCGCGCTGGATACCGAGCGCGCGCGCAAGCGGGCGATTGAGGCAGACGCCGCCGCAGCCAAGGGTGAAGACTGGGGGCCCCTGCATGGCGTACCAATGACCATCAAGGACGCATTCTGCACAGAGGGTCTGATCACTGTGGGTGGCATGCCTGAACACCGGGACAACATTCCCACCGCCAACGCGGTGGCGGTGCAACGCTATGTTGATGCCGGTGCCATCGTATTTGGTAAAACCAACGTTCCCTTCGCCAGTGCCGATTTGCAGAGCTTCAACGAGATCTATGGCGCGACCAATAACCCCTGGGACGTCAGCCGCACACCCGGCGGCTCCTCCGGTGGCGCCGCGGCTGCGGTCGCTGCCGGTCTGACGCCACTGGAGCTGGGCAGCGACATCGGGGGCTCTATCCGAACCCCCAGCCATTTCAACGGTGTGTTTGGTCACAAACCCAGCTACGCCCTGGTGTCAGCACAAGGGCACCTGCCTCCCGGCGAACATGTTATTTCCGAGGCCGACCTGTCGGTCGTGGGCCCAATCGGCCACTGCATGGCCGATGTGGAACAGGCCTTCGACCTACTGCTCGGCGCACGTCCGGCAGACGCTCCCGCCTGGACTATCGAATTACCACCAGCCTCATTCGATGATGTCAGCGGATTGCGTGTTGCGGTCTGGGCCGACGATGATTTCTGCCGGGTAGACAGCGAGATTGTCAGCTGCCTTGAATCCATGGGTAACAGCCTGGCGGCACTGGGTGCCAGCGTTGACCGCGACGCCAGGCCGGACATTGATCCAGAACTCAACCACCAGAACTATACGCAATTGCTGACAGCTGCCCTGGGCAGCGACATGCCCGTTGAAGTGCGGGAGATGGCCGCCGCCGCCGTCGCAGAAGCAGATCCTGAGGACATGAGTGAGCCGCTACTGCAAATGCGAGGCATTGCCTTGAGCCATTCCGAATGGCTGCGGCAAAACGAACGCCGCCTCCGCACGCGGTCGGCCTGGGAAACGTTTTTCGAAGACTACGATGTGCTGATCTGCCCCTGCGCCATGGTTCCTGCATTTCCCCACGATCACGAACCGGACATGCACGCGCGCAGCCTGCAGGTCAACGGTGAGCAAAGACCCTATACCGATATGTTGAGGTGGGCGGGGCTCACCCTGAATGCCTACCTCCCGACAACCGCCGTGCCCGCAGGCTTGTCCAGCGGTGGGCTACCTATCGGCGCCCAGGTGGTCTCACGTTACCTGGGCGACCGCACCACCCTGGCAGTGGCCAAACTACTTGAAGCGCACCACCGCGCATTTACGCCGCCGCCGACAGATAATCTGACCGTGAATCAGGGCTAGGGGGAGCTAAACCATGCGACCACGGGATGCCGCCACGCTCATTATCATCCGGGACGACCGGGAGGTACTGCTGGGCGTGCGCACAGCCCATCACGTGTTCATGCCGCACTGTTACGTTTTCCCCGGTGGGCGAGTGGATCCCGGAGATTCAAGGGTGGCCTCGCCATTTGCCCTGCGTGCTGACGTTGAAGCGCAGTTGACGGAATCCGTAAGCCCCGCCCGCGCACGCGGCCTGGCCATGGCGGCAATACGGGAAACGTTTGAGGAAACCGGACTATTGCTGGGTTCACCCACAGCAAAACCATTGCGTACCCGCTCGCCACACTGGCAGCCTTTTTACGCTACCGGCCTCGCGCCTGCTCTGGACAAACTCGACTACTTTTCCCGGGCCATCACCCCACCGAGGATGGTGCGTCGGTTCGATGCGCGTTTTTTCACCGTCGATGCCCGCTATGTCAGTGGCGAGCTGCGCGGCAACGGCGAATTGGACGACCTCGCCTGGTTCGACCTGGACGCTGTCGATGACCTGAAACTGGCCCCCATCACCAGGCTGGTGCTACAACTGTTACGCCAGCGCTTGTCGGAATCGGATGAACAGCCCGATGTATTGCCGCTTTACCGGAAGCTGAACCGCAAGGAATTATTCGGGCATAATCGCTAACGACACCTGGACAGGCGCCTGTAATTCTCCCCAAACCGTCTTTGCAATTTGCTATTCTCATTTTTGCCTTTATTATCTCGCCCTATAAAAGCTATAAGGAATCCTGTGCATGAAGCCATTAACGGCGCTCTTTTTATGCCTTGTCACACTCTCTCCCACCGCACTACAGGCTCAGGATCGCGTTATCAGCAGCCTGGGCCGGATTGAACCTGCCGGTGGTGTTATCCGTTTAGCAGGCCCCTCCGGACTGGGCTCGGTCATCATGGATCTGCGGGTCAAGGAAGGTGACCAGGTCAAGAAGGGCGATATGATTGCCCTGCTCGACAGCTACCCGGTCAGGCAGGCAGACCTCGCCAGGCTGGAAGCCGAGCTGCTGAACAACCGCAAGCAATTACAGCGCGAACAAAAATTATCCAAGTCGATGGCCTCCTCCGCCTCCAAGATCGAAGGCCTGGAACTTAACGTCAAGGCAGCACAAGCCGCCGTGGCCGCGGCAAAGGCTATGCTGAACCTGTCGACGGTTAAGGCCCCCAAGGATGCCCAGATTCTGTACGTTCACGCCCATCCTGGAGAACGCGTTGGGGTCGAAGGTGTTGTGGAGCTCGGAGACACCTCAAAAATGTATGCGGTAGCTGAGGTCTACGAGACTGACATCATCCTGGTCAAGGTAGGCCAGCGCGCCAGGATCAGCAGCCCGGCCCTCGCTGCTCCCGTCAGCGGTACCGTCGAGAGCATCGGCATGAAGGTAGGCCGGATGGATGTGCTGGGCATGGACCCGGTTGCAGAGGCCGATGCCCGGGTGATAGAAGTCGACATTCTGCTGGATGAGGTGGAGCCGGTCAGGGCCCTGACCAACCTGCAAGTAGAGGTTGAAATTACACCTTGAAACTCGGCCCGCTGAAAATTGCCTGGCTGCAGATCAGCCACCAGAAGCTGCGCTTGATGGCCGCCGTATTAGGCGTGTCATTCGCGGTCATTCTTATCTTCGTCCAACTGGGTTTCCAGCGAGCACTCTATGACAGCTCGATACGCTGGCACACGGCACTGGGCTACGACCTTGCCCTGATCAGCCCGAAAACCACCTACATTGTTAATCCACCGGGGTTCCCCCGTAACCGCGTCTACCAGGTACTGGGTTTTCCCGGCGTGGAGTCGGTGACACCCGTGTATATCGCCATTGGTAACTGGCGTAATCCACAGGATCCCCTGAAGACCCGCAATATCTATGTGATGGGCTTCGACCCCACGGATACGGGCTTCGCTCTTGCCGGCGATGCCAACCAGGTTGGCAAGCTCCGAATGCCTGACAGGGTATTGTTCGACCGCTTGTCGCGCACTGAATTTGGACCGATCGCCAGTGCTTTCGATGCCGGGGAAACCGTGGAAACGGAAATCAACGACCGAGATATCAAGGTGGTTGGCACATACGAACTGGGCACCTCCTTCGGTATCGACGGCAGCATCATTACCAGCGACCTGAATTTTCGCCGTATCTTTCCCGACAGGGCCGCCTCACGCATTGAACTGGGCCTGATCAACCTGAAAGACGGCGCAGACCTGATGGCAAGCAGAGACCAGATTGTCGCCGCCATTCCAGGCGACGTGCGGGTACTGACGCGGGATGAATTCATCCAGCACGAAGTGGACTATTGGAGCGACAGCACACCCATCGGCTATGTGTTCGGTCTGGGCGTCGCCATGGGACTGGCGGTGGGCGTGATCGTTGTTTACCAGATCCTGTTTTCCGACGTGCAGGACCATCTGCGCGAATACGCCACGCTCAAGGCCATGGGCTATTCCAACCTGTTCCTGTCGCGGGTGGTGTTGAATGAAGCATATTTGCTGGCGGTTATCGGTTTCGTACCGGGCATCCTGTTGAGCCTGGCGGTCTATTCGCAGGCCCGCGAGGCCACCAACCTGCCGGTGGAGATGACCGTCGAACGGGCCGTCACGGTGCTGGTGCTGACCATTGCCATGTGCGCTGGCTCTGCTTTACTGGCGCTGCGCAAGCTTAAATCAGCAGACCCCGCCGAGGTATTCTGATGGAGTCTGTGACCGAAGCCACCGTCGCCGTTACCGAGGTCTCGTACAACTATCACACCGACCTCAGCGATCGGCGGGTGCTCAACAATGTGAGCATGCGCATCGACCCCGGCGAAATCGTTATTCTCACCGGCCCCTCCGGTTCTGGCAAAACCACTTTGATCACCTTGATTGGCGCGCTGCGCGCCGCCCAGGACGGTAGCGTTAAGGTGCTGGGGCACGAATTGCTCAACGCTAAAGAACGAGACCTTGCCAGGGTCCGCAAGGATGTCGGCTACATCTTCCAGCAGCACAATCTGCTCGACTCCCTGACCGTGGCGCAGAATGTAACGATGGCGCTGCAACTGGACAGTGAACACAAGGTTTCACGCTCCGAGGCGCGTGAACGGGTGGCAGAGGTGCTGGAACAGGTGGGCCTGGAAGAGCACATCGACAAATATCCCAATGCACTGTCAGGTGGTCAAAAACAGCGGGTGGGCATCGCCCGGGCGCTGGTTAACAAGCCCTCGTTGATTCTCGCCGATGAACCCACCGCCTCACTGGACAAGGAGTCGGGGCGCAACGTGGTCAACCTGATTCAGCACCTGTGCCGCGAGCAAGGGGCCAGCGTTGTATTGGTCACCCACGACAATCGCATCCTGGACGTCGCCGATCGCATCCTTCACCTGGAAGATGGTGAGATCAAGTCGATTAGCGAGGCCATGGCCTCCAGCACCAGCCAGATGCTGAAACTGCTGGACCAGCATGACCCCGCCGCCTCCCAGTACCTTTCGGCCTTTTCTGTGGCGCTGACGCGTGTCGCTATGGCCGATGGCAGTATTGATGACTCAGAAACAGAGACCATTAGAAAGGTGCTGAATGAGACCTCCGACCTGCAAAGCGGTGAGGTCGACCTGGTGATGGAACTGGCACAGACGCAGGTGCGCTGCCGGGCCGCTGCCGAAGCGGGCGCCGACTCTCTTTTTACTGCCGATCAGTCACGTCACTTCGTGGAATCACTGCATGCCGTCGCTGCCGCAGATGGCGAGGTCAGCCCCGAAGAACTGCAGGAAATCCGCGATATTGCCGACGAATTCGGCTTCCCGCCGGAAGTCGTCGGCAGCTAACTGGCATCCACCGGGGGTGTTTGCACCTCCGGAATCGTCAGTGCATTACCGTCACGCATTGCCCGAAAGGCGGGCGATGTAATCTCCACCTTGTGACCGTGGAACTCGTCGAGAATATTGGCGTGCAGGTTGGAATAGATTTTGGGCAACTCTTCCGGGTTGCGGGTCCAGCCGTTAATCTCGTAGCTGACATAGTTATCGTCCAGTGAGGTCTGCAGTACAAAGGGCTCAGGGTCGTCGACGATGTTTTCGGTTTTGCGGGCCGCGCTGATCAGCAGGTTGTTCACGGTTTGCCAGGGCACGTCATAGCCAATGGTGATATTCGTATGCACCAGCAAACCGCGCTGCCCCATGTTCTGGCTATAGTTGATTACGTTGTTGGTCAGCACCATGGAGTTGGGTATCGAGACAATCACATTCTTTAGGGTCTGTATGCGAGTCACAAAAGTACTGCGCTCCACCACCCTGCCCCGGACATCTGAAACTTCCACCTGATCACCCACCTTAAAGGCACGAGTAAAGGTAAGCACGACACCCGCCACCACATTGGCAACCGCGGTGGTCGAACCCAGCGATACCAATACCCCGACGAAAATCGAGATCCCCTGAAAAGCCGGCGAGCTGGAGCCGGGCAGGTACGGAAAAATAATGACCGCAGTTAGTGCGTAGATCAGTAACTTGATCAGGCTCAGACTGGTTTCAGCCCACTCCGGGTAAAAGTTCTTGAGGTGAATGCGCCGGGTTCTTATACCTTCAAAAATAAGGCTGATCGTCCGCACGACATAACGGGTGACCAGCAGAATCACGAGGATGGTAACGAGGTTCGGCAGGTATCCGACAAACCCGCTCCAGACATACTCCACCGCGGTCACCACCATGACGATCAAACTGGCAGCAAGCGTCATGGTCCACTTGGAAATCATGAGAACGCCGATCAGGGCGAAGACGCCAAAGAATACAGCGAGCAACCAGCCTAACCAGCGCCACATCGTGCACCAGAAGCGCTTCATGTCTTCCGATGACATCAGGTCCTGGGCCTGCCAGCGCAGCGGCTTGAACGTGTTGTCGGGCAGGGCCTCCATCCGCTTGAGGCGACGGGAAATCAGGAACCGCGAAAACAGCAGCAGCAAAACGGAGACACCGGTTAACCCCGCCGCGGTGACCAGCCGGATCAGCGGCTCAGTGGCGTCCATCTGGTTGAAAAACTGCAGCAGGGCACTGATGTCTTCCGTGGCTTCTAACGTAAGGGCGTCTAATTCTGGTTGCGGTGCAGTTGGCTCGCTCATATCTCGTCTTATTCGGTGGTGGTTTTTAATTTGCTGCCGCCAAGCTTAGCACTCCCTGCCAGTCGCGCCAGAGGGCGGGGTTGAAGCGGGCTTCACCACCTCAAACCGGGCCGATACGAGCATCCAGATCGGTGCAAAAGTCCAACATATGAACACTTATTGTCATAAACAGACAATACTAAAGGTTACTAGGCAATTATGTCCGTTTAGGTTATTGAGCTGGCGGCCTTCTGAATTTATCATGCGCGCAGCTGGATAGGATGGACCTCACCAGTTACCTGATTTTAATAATAAAGATATGCCCACAAGAGGATCCTAAATGAAACGTTCCCTACTGACAGCGCCCCTGACGGCCGCTGTTGCGCTAATATGCGCACCATCAATGAGCCATGCGCAGCAACTCGAAGAAGTTATCGTTACCGCACAGAAGCGGGCGGAAAGTCTGCAGGATGTACCTATCTCGGTGACTGCCATGCAAGGCGAGAAGCTGCAGGACGCCGGCATCCCCAACATGGCCGCGCTGGCCGATTACGTACCCAACCTGCACATCGCCAGCGCCTCGGTGAACACCAATATTTATATGCGCGGCATTGGCTCTGGCAATAACCAGGCCTTCGAGCAGTCTGTTGGTATGTATATCGATGGCATCTACATGGGACGAGGCCGACAATATCGGGCCGGCTTCCTCGACGTGGAGCGCGTGGAGGTCTTGCGCGGCCCACAGGGCACACTGTTTGGCAAAAATACGGTGGCTGGCGCGGTCAATATCACCAGCCGCTCTGCTCAACCGGGTGAAGAGTTCAATGGCGAGATCGCCGCTTCCCTTGAGTCGAATGACGGGCAGCTTTACGAGGGTTACCTGAGCGGCTCATTGACCGACACCTTCGGTGCCCGGGTGGCTTTCAAGTATCGCGAAACCGACGGCTATGTAGAAAACACCTTCCTTGGAGAGGACGAGGGGCAGATTGAAGAGGCCTCCTACCGAATCAGCCTGTCCTGGATTCCCACTGACAATCTGTCGGTGGGTTTGAAATACACCAACACAGATTTCGAGCGCACCGGAGCGCCCTCGGCTACCCAACTCTATCTTGACCCCGTCAGTCGTGCCGAGTTATTTCCCAATCTGGGTACCTTTGGCCGACTGGGCTACACGCTCACCGACGTCTTCTACCCCGAGATAGCGGAAGAGTCACAGAAGGACTACTCAACCTTCAAGGACAATGGCTATGGGCAGAGTCAGTCAGACGGTATTGGCATCGGCAAAAATCCCGATTCCAACGATGAAGAATTCAACACCTATGCCTTGAATATCGACTATGACCTCGGCGGTCTCACCCTGACCTCAGTGACCGGTTATACGGACTATCAATACGTTGATGGCGTTGACGTGGACTGGCTGCCACTGCAGTTCATCCATCGGGACGACGATCAGGAATTTGAGCAGATTAGCCAGGAATTCCGCATCACCTCTCCCGGGGGCGAGTTCTTCGACTACGTGGCCGGCGCCTACTACGAGTCCAGCGAACTGGAGTTTGATCGCAGGGTAACCATTGACGTCAATGTTGACGGGCTGGTACCGGCGCTGACAGGTGGCCTGCCGAGTGCCCTTTTGCTTATTCCTGAATTTGGCGGTCTGTACGCGGCGGAGCAGATAGCGCGCGATCACCTCTATGAACTGGATTCAGATTCTTGGGCAGTTTTTGCCCAGGGTACATTCAACTTGTCCGATACACTGCGCGTGACACTGGGCCTGCGCTATACCGAAGAAGAAAAAGAAGTGGTCAGTGATCAGTTCCTGTCCGACTCAATTACCGGTATTGGCGTACCCAGCAACAGCTACTTCCTGGCCGCCCTGCAGGCAGGTGAATTCAACACCTACGCCTACAACGTTAAGGATGACCGCGAAACCGACGAGTGGATTCCCTCTGTCAATGTCCAGTGGGATGTGGGCGATGACACCATGCTGTATGCCAGCTTCTCCCAGGGGTTCAAGAGTGGCGGCTTCACCTCGGCGGATGACGGTGAACCCGGTGGCATCGACCAGGGCAGCCTGCCCTGCGCCCCCAACCCCGACTTCACCGTGGATATCAATAATTGCTATGACCCCACACGTCCGAACGACGATTTTGAGTTCGACGACGAGACGGTTGACGCCTTCGAAATCGGTGGCAAGCATACGCTGCTGGACGGTGGTATGACCCTGAACTGGGCGGCGTTCTATACCAAGTACGACGACCTGCAAACCTCAATTTTCAAGGGTATCGGCTTTCAGGTTAAAAACGCTGCCAGCTCAGAAGTCTATGGCATCGAGGTGGATGCCCTGTGGCAGGCGACCGACAACCTGAGGCTGGGTGGCAACTTTGCCTGGCTGGATGCTACCTACGATGACTTCCAGGACGGCCCATGCACTGCGATCCAGCTGGACATTGATGAATTCTGCGGCTCGGACCTGGGCACAACGAGCAATGACCTGTCAGGAGAACCGACAACATATGCTTCGGATTACAGCGCCGCACTATTCGCTGATTACATCTATCCCTTCAGTAATTCGGTAGAGTTGTTCTTTGGGGCCGATGTGAACTATCGGGACGATTTTAATTCAGCAGGAGATAACGACCCGCTGGATGTTATCGATTCCTATACCAGAGTCAATATGCGTGTCGGTGCCAGGGGTGAGCAGTGGGAAATCATGTTCTATGGTCGCAATATCTTTGATGAGGCCAACCTGGCGCAGGGCTTCGATACACCGGTGCTCAGCGGCTCCCACAGCTACTTCATGGAAGAGGGTGAAATCTGGGGAGGTCGTCTGAAGTACAGCTTCTGACCCTGTCCAGGCCTTGTTCGATAAAGCCCGCCCCGCAAGGTGCGGGCTTTTTTATTTTGTGCTGTACTACGCCCCTATTCAGGAGCACTCATGGAAACATTTGCCGACATCCACAAGCGCGCGGCCAAACGCTACGGTGGCAAAAGCGTTCTCGAGGAACTGATGCCCAAGGTGCGCAGCCCACGTGCGCTCGCCGCCACCAAGGACAATCGTTGGTTGGCACAAATGGCTCGCTGCCTGTTCCAGGCTGGCTTCGTGTGGCGCGTTGTCGACAACAAGTGGGATGGCTTCGAGGATGTTTTCTTCGGCTTCCCGCCCGAGAAAATCGTGATGCTCAGCCCCGACCAGATCGACCGCTTCAGCCAGAACCCGCTGATCATTCGCAACCGCCAGAAGGTGCTGGCGGTGCAGGAAAACGCGCGTTTTCTGTGCCAGGTCGCTGCCGAGCACGGCAGCTTCGGCAAACTGGTCAGCAAGTGGCCGCAGGAAGACCTGATCGACCTGTTCGCCTACATGAAAAAGCACGGCTGCCGCCTCGGCGGCATGACCGGCCCACGGGTGCTGCGCAATATGGGTAAAGACACCTACCTTGTAACAGGCGACGTGGTGCGCTGCCTGCAAAATGCAGGACTGGATATCAAGAACAACCCCACCAGCCAGCGCGACAGCAAACTGATTCAAGCCGGCTTTGACTGGTGGCACGAGGAGACCGGCCTACCCTACGCCCACCTCAGCCGGATTGCGGCGATGTCGGTGGGTTAGAAGTTACCGGTTGATATGAGCCAATAACCGCACCGAATAGTCGCCAGGCGCGCAGACAGGTCGTAGCGCCTGGCAAAAACCTACGGGCACCCGTCAGGGTCACCGAGAGCAATGCATGTCGGCATATCCTCAAGAGCTACGCCCTCTGGATCCGTCGGATCATCATCCGCAGCGCTAGGATCTGCATTTGACTGCAGCGCCGCCGCATAGGGTGGCAAAGGATCACTATCACCGGCATTGTTGTAGGCGTCAGCAGTGCCACCCAAGCTCAGGATCGCGCCGCGATCACTGCCTCCGAGTACATCTGCTGCGGTATCGAACCAGTTAGGTTCAGGGTTTTCCGCGCCCAGATACTGATTGTTGCATATCGCCGCCAGCACCTGACGACCGGCCTGGATGCGAGCCTGATCGAGGTGACTGCGCGACTGCCCATTACTGAACTTGCTGGTATGGGCCTTCAATATTCCAAGCGCATACTCGATGGCCTGTGAGCTGTCTGGAGTCGCCGCAACTGTCACCGGTGTATGCAAGCCGACAAAGTTCTTACGGGACTTTTTGCCTTTGCCCGATGAACTGATCGCGGTGGATACTTGTGCATCAACAAGACCATCTGCTATGACCAAGAAGCCCAGGTCGATGTCACCAATATCATCCAAACAAGCCTTCAAAAGTACCGGGTGGTTACGCCAGAAGCCTATAGTACGTGTTGCACCCGGGGAGACGCGGGTTGTATGCGTATCACAGTTGTTGGTGTTATCTATAACCTCAGCCTGATCAGAGGCCACACACGCTTCATTTGTGAATGGACCATCCGAGCCGGTGCCTTGATAGGTGCCGTTAATGGTTATATTTATTTCTGTCGAGCTATCGGAAGAGCTGTAGGGAGCCAGGGTACCAATGGTGCAGGTCAAGATGTCGCTGGCGATCGAGCACCCATTTGGCAGGGGCAAAGTGGGTACAAAAGCAGAAGGTAGTGCGATATCATCGTCTGTGAGTACCACATTAGCAGCATCGCCAGTACCCAGATTCCTGACCCTGAAAGAATACGACCAGGCATCATCGAACTCCCTTAGCTGATTGGTTCCGGTCTTCACGATCTCCAGATCAACATACCAGGTGTTCACCTTGGCGCTGTCCATGGAAGGCGCCGTGTCGACGTCGGTAATAATACCGGTGCCTACGACAGTGGCTGTATTCATAAAACTGGCCTGGGTGATCGCGATACCCGGAGATGAATCCGGGAACTGGTAAGACCATGTTCCTGACGAAGCAAGCACTGAGGATTCACTGAAAATAGCGTTAGGATCTGATGGGAAGCCCGGCAGGTCGTCATCTGAGAGTCTAACAGCGTCGAGATCTTCATCACCATTGTTAGCCACGCCAAAGCAGTAATACACCTCGGTGCCGTAGTAAACAGTGATTTCATCCTGAGGGTTGGCGCAGTTGCTGGCCGTCGAGACTTTCTTGGTGAGATTTATCTCCGGGTTGAGAATGTTAACCGACGCACTATCTGAACACTCCTCGGATATTTCATCCGCTACACCCCAGACGCCGTTGGCGAGCAGCCTGCGCAGCGTATCGCCGGTCAGGGTCTCGTCAAAACTGCCTGAACCACACTCACCTGCACCTAGAGTATTAGGATCTGCTGGTATGGGACCTTGCAATACAAAATCGTCCTCAGGAATATTAGGTGTTTCGTTCGGATCGAGCAGACTTAGCGTAGTAGCCTGTAATTTATAATCGCCGCCAGAATTGGCACTACCATCCCAGCACACTTCAGAGCACCACGTTACGTCCAGTTCGCCACTAGTGAGAACACCATTGAGCGTTCCTGTTGCACCTGAGCAATCATTGCCCTGTAAAACCACACCCGCTGTAACAGAACAGTCGAGATCCTCGGCCAATGTGACTTGCGCGGTGTCTTGAACTGGGTCTGCATTCGAAGCATCAGCCCTCGCCGTATTAGTAACAGTAGCCGTTATCTCGGCGTCAATCTGCTGTACCAACGCCCCATAGGTCACACTACTGGGTCCAAGGTTAATGGGTGGGGTGGGCGGTGATCCGGCCGTACCGCCGGCATCACCACCAAACAAGGTAATACTGGTTCCTGAATTAAAATCACCGGTGGCTAGATCATCTTCAAGGGTGACGTCTTCAGCGGCCCCAGTAGCACCCGCCTCGTTCCTGACACGATAGCAATACTTCACAGAATCGCCCCGCTGCACCTCCACGGACTTACTCAGTGCGCCACCCCAGACGGTGGTGCAATCGGTATTGAGGTTGGTGAAAACCTGCTTATCTACAAGAAGACTGGGCGAGGCATTAAATGAGTTCTCAAAGGTGCACGAAACAATATCACCCTCGCTTAAATCCACAGTTAGACTGCTGCCCATTCGGGTAAATGCAAATGCATCCATGTTGGGACCTGAGAAACAGCTGATATCATCCAACGTCCAGGCAGGAAGCCCACTTAGATCCTCGACGACTTCAATAGTAGCGTCATCAGAAACTTCTATAACTTCACCGGTCCCAATATCAGGGTCGCCGCCAGTTAAAGAAAAGGCGACTGTGCCGTCGTTACCAATCTCATAAGTGAATGGGAAACTTTGCGTGTTATTCCCTCCAGCATCCTTAAAAATAGAGAGCGATGTCGGGAAGAAAACCGCATCTGCTGAAAGCTGCACGTCCTGACTACCCTGCGCGACAGGGTCGCCCGGTTCACCGCCGCTCATATCCCTGAGATCTATCAATCTCATATGATAGGGCGAGCCGGTGATATTGATCGCTGAATTGAAATCATCCCAATCCATGCGAGTCGATATATGTCCGCCGATGGCGACAATTGCTTCTGTGCCTATTGGGTTAAAGTTAACTGCAAGAGATATTTTCGTAGTGCTGTCATAAGGCGGAGGATCCGAGGCAGGCTCTTCTGGGTCATAGACATAATCGCCTGATACAGAGACTGTATTCTCAGCACCCCAAAGTGTAATAACTCCAGGGATCTGAGCGCTCGGCATTACACTGGTATTGCTTCTGCCAAGCAAACGCACATCATCAATTGGTATCGCTACCGTAGCAATAGCAGGGGGCTCATCACACAAAGTGGTTCCCAAGTCCTGACAGACGTCAGCTTTTACTACCGTCTCGTTATATGACGTGATGTAATCCAGCGCATTTTTGTCTTTCTGAGTCGCATCCCATTGCATAGTGAGGCGATAGTTCTTAGCGGGGTCAAGTCCAATGATGTAGTAACGATAAGCAACACTGTCGCCTTCAAAGTACGTGGCTTTCTGCTTGTTGACGTTGCCGCTGGTCCAAAAGTCACAGGTATCGTGGTCACCCGTGCCAGCCTTGAAATTTGCACACTGGGTAATGGAGACATTTTCCGCCGACCAACTGCTTGCAGTGAAGGTGATCACCACAAAAATTGACGCTAACGTATTGCGTGCAGCATTAGAGACTCTAGGATACTTCATGACATTAAACCCCCGACATCGACCCACCACTGTTCTACTAAGAAACGCGGCTTCCGGTTGGCTGGGGCAATATGAATTACAGCGGCAGAAAACCCAAGCAAACCCAACATTGCATCAGGCAGCCCGGCTATCCCGTCATGGGACCCGTAGTTTTCCGTCCCTGTCTTGCGGCAGGTTTGGCTTTTTCTTTTGCGTACAACTCTCTTTCGTTGAACAAAA
>CALJFL010000053.1 GCA_938074135.1 uncultured Halieaceae bacterium
CCGGGCCGAAGGTAACCTCGCGTTGTGGGAGGAGTATGCCGTCAGTGGCGAGAACGATGTGCCGCCGAAAGCGCGCTGGATAACACTGCTCAACAGCGGTGGTCAATTTGGTTTTGACCTGCGTTGCAGTCCGATCCTGGCGTCCGATATTCTGCAGGAGTACCTCTGGTCGCGAGCGGCGGGGGTGGTGGTTACCTCTGCAACGATCACCGCGCTGAATTCCTTTGATCGCTTTCGCCTGCATTCGGGTGCACCGGATGGGGCGGTGTACAAGGTGGTAGTGAGCCCGTTCGACTACGCCAATGCCGTATTCAGTGTGCCTGCCATGCCCTGTGAGCCCGGCGATGCCCAGGCCCACACAGAGGCGATCGTGGCGTTGTTGCCGGATTTGCTGGATCGTTCCGAGGGTAGCCTGGTGCTGTTTTCCTCGCGCCGCCAGATGCAGGATGTGTATCACGGGGTTAAAGCGGTGTTCGGCGAACAGTTATTGATGCAGGGTGATTACAGCAAGCAGGAAATTCTACGTCGCCACCGGCAGACCATAGACGATGGCAATGGCAGTATTATTTTCGGTTTGGCGAGTTTCGCGGAAGGCGTGGACCTGCCCGGTGATTACTGCCGCCACGTGGTGATTGCCAAGATACCCTTTGCGGTACCCGATAGCCCGCTGGAAGCGGCGCTGGCGGAATGGGTAGAGGCCGAGGGGCGCAATGCCTTTATGGAAATCAGTGTCCCGGACGCCGCCCTGCGACTGGTGCAGGCCAGTGGCCGGTTGTTGCGGACAGAGCAAGATACCGGGCGAGTCACCCTGTTGGACAAGCGTGTTGTCAGTCGCCGTTATGGCCGGGCTATTCTCGACTCCCTGCCGCCGTTTCGCCGGGAACTGGCCGCCCAATAGCGCGCAGGCTAGAGGGCGGGTTCGTTTAACTCAGAAGTTACCCGAGATCTGCAGGCCATATTCCCTGCCGCCGCTGACTGCTCCGAAAGCGATGGTGCCTGGAATGATGACCGCTGAGTTGAATTCTTCCTCGTCAGTCAGGTCGCGGCCGAAGGCGGTGATTTTCACAGTGCGATCGCCGCTCCACTGCCACTCGTAGGCGATGTTGGCGTCCCACACTCCGCGGCTGTCCAGCAGTCCGCGAGGATCATTGGAGGTTTCCACCCAATACTCGTCGGTATAACGATAGCCCAGGAATGCAGTGATGTTGCCTGGGCCGAGCTGGGCTGTGAAGAACCCGTTTACGCCACCCACCCAGCTTGGTACTCGGCGCAGTTCAAGATCGCTATTGTCTGTTTCAATGCCGTCGCCGGTAAGATCTGCCACGTAGTCATCGTACTCGGCATCCAGCCAACCCAGGTTGGCATTCAGGCGCAGGTACTCGTTCGCTACCCAGGTGAGCTCGCCTTCAAGCCCCATCGACTCTACGGTCGCTGCGTTACGCACGACAGTGTTAGATCCTCCGAACCCATCAGGTTCGATGATCTCTTCCTGCTTGTCCTCATAGTCCACGTAGAACGCGGCCAGATTAAGGCGCAGGGTGTTTTCGAGGAAGTCGCCCTTCATGCCGATTTCATAGTTATTAACAAATTCCGGATCAAAGGGGCCGATGTTATCGGGGTTTTGGTTACGGCCATTGAATCCGCCTGAGCGAAAGCCCTCGGAATAAGAGGCGTAGACCATGACATCATCATTGAATTGGTAATCGATGCCGACCTTGGGTGTAAACTCTTGCCAATCTTCTTTGCCGGAAGCGCCTCCAAGGGGTATCCAGATGGGTGTGCCGTAGACATAGAAGTCGTCAACACCCTCGGGGAGGAATCCCGGAAAGCCGTTGCCTGTGCCGCCGCCGATGGTCTGGGTGCCGGCATATTCTTTCTCCTCATCTGTATAGCGACCGCCGAGGGTCAGTGTCCATCGCTCGCCCAGACCGATATGCACCTCGCCGAATACTGCCCACGCTTCACGCTCATGGTCGGCAGTTGGATTCTGGAATACCGACCCATTGGGTCCACCGAAAGCAGCGATCGATGTTTGCTGCTCGAGGAAGTATTCATCCTGGACCCAGAACAGGCCAGCGACAAAGTCGACGCTGTCGCTGAAACTGTCCGAGGAGAAGCGCAGTTCTGTACTGGTCTGCTCAGAGTCCTGTTCGCGAATAGTATGGAAGAAGTTCAGGGAGCTGCCGTCGAAGTCCGTCGGCACATATTCATCGGTTTCCTGGTAGCCGGTGATCCAGTCGATGACCCCGACGCCGATATCCCAACTGAGATTCAGGGTATAGCTGTCCCACTCGAAGTCGATAGGCTTGTACCAGTCCTGGGTCATGTCTCCGATATCGGTGACGTCATCACCGCAGGTCTGGCCGAAGATGACCTCGGGCAACACACAGGGTACTTCCGGTGCCGGATTGATAGGGTTGTCAGTATTCAGGGACGAAATGTTTTGCAGTGGAATACCATCATTTTCATCCTGGTAATTCACATAGGTGAAGGTGATGTCCATGTCATCTGTCGGCGTCAGCAGCAAGGTAGCGTTGATTTCCTGGTTGTCGGCATCACCGACACGTTTGCCATTGTTTTCCCGCAAGCCGCCATCATTTTGCTGGGCATAACCAATCTTGCCCGCCAGTAAACCATCAACGATGGGGAAATTAAGCACCGCTTTCATGTCGACGCGGTCGTCGTTGCCGGCCGTGAGCTCATACTTGAGCCCCAGTTCACCCGATGGCGCCGTGCGGGTAATGTTGATCACGCCGCCGGTGGTGTTGCGGCCGAACAGTGTGCCCTGGGGGCCGCGCAGGACCTCCAGCGCAGAAAAGTCAAAGGTGTTGGCCATTGAGCCGTTAACGAAGGACAGCGGTACACCGTCGACTACCACGCCAATCGCCGGGTCAAATGAGCGCTCAACCTCCTGTGTGCCCACCCCCCTTATGTAGATGGCTGCACCGGCAGGCGCCACGCTCACCGAGTCGATCACCATGTTGGGAATGAATCCCTCCATTTCCCGAATATCCCGCATTACCAGGGCGTCGATGGTGTCGCCACTGAACGCTGAAACAGCAATTGGAACGTCCTGCATGGGCTCGTAGACTTTGCGAGCGGTAATAATGATCTCTTCGAGCATGGCCGAGTCCTGGGCCAGTAGGGTTTGTGGCGTGGTGACCAGGGCGCTCGCCAGGGCCAGTCCGACGATCATCCGTGAAGGGTTAAAACGTGCGCGCTTGATACTCATAACTTTTATCCTGCCCTGCCGTTTTCCGGCAATTATTATCGGTTATAGGGTTTGCCCTGTATTCGGAGGATCAGGCCTCCGAAAGTGGCATTCCCGGCACAACGAAAGCGATACTTTCAAGATAATAATATCCCGATAATTTGCATGCTTGACAAGCAATACAGCCGGTTTTTTTTCACACTTGTGTTTGAACCGCTGAATTCTGCCAGAGCGCTAACGCTCCGATGGCCTGCGGACCTGTCATGGTGTGGAGCGGGTGACGGGAATCGAACCCGCGTCTTCAGCTTGGGAAGCTGAGGCCCTACCATTAGACGACACCCGCTCGGTCGGGTTGGACGGGGTTAAGAGTAGCGGTATCGTTGTGGTGGGTCAAAGCCGTCCGCGCCGGACGGCCCGTGGTAAAGTAGCAACCAGGAATACCTGGCGTATTGCCAGCTTACCGATGCACGGGATATCGATGCACACTGAAGTTGCCGAAGTACTTATTGATATTGAGGCCCAGCTGAGGCAACTGGGCCTGTGGGACAAAATCCCACCCTCATCAGAAGCGTTGGCCTCGGAACAGCCCTTTGCCGTCGATACCCTGACACTGCCCCAGTGGCTGCAGTTTATATTCCTGCCGACTATCCGCGAGATGATCGAGGTCGGGCAATCCCTGCCGGACCGCTGCGGTATTGTGCCGATGGCGGAGGAGTTTTTCCGCGACACGGGCCTGGCATGCGATGAATTGATTGTCGCATTGACGCGTATCGACGAGTTATTGTCGGCCGGCGAGGTATAGCACCCCGCCCGCCGGGGGGCGTTAGACCCGCTCCACTACCGTGGTGATGCCCTGGCCGAGTCCGATACACATGGTGGCTACCCCGAGGGTCAAATCACGATCCTGCATCACGGTCAGCAAAGAACCGGTGATACGAGTGCCGGAGCAACCGAAGGGGTGGCCAAGGGCGATGGCGCCCCCGTGTACGTTGACCTTTTCTTCCATGTCATCGAGCAGATCCAGGTCCTTGAGCACCGGCAGTGCCTGCGCCGCAAAGGCCTCGTTGAGCTCGACCATCTCGATG
>CALJFL010000054.1 GCA_938074135.1 uncultured Halieaceae bacterium
ATTAGGCAGCGGATTCGTCCAGAGGTTCCTTCTCGAGTTCAAAAGACGAGTGCAATGCGCGCACCGCCAGTTCCAGGAACTTTTCCTCGATAATCACCGAGATCTTGATCTCTGAGGTTGTGATCATCTGGATGTTGATGCCTACCTCGGCCAGCGCGGCAAACATCTGGCTGGCAACACCGGCGTGGGAGCGCATACCCACCCCCACCACTGACACCTTGGCAATTTTGTTATCGCTGCGCACTTCAACGGCATTAATTTCCTCGGCAACCCTGCGCAGGACTTCCTCGGCGCGATCCAAGTCATTACGGCCGACGGTGAAGGTAAAGTCTGTGGTCTTGTCGTCCGCTACGTTCTGTACGATAACGTCGACTTCAATGTTGGCGTCACCGATCGGGCCCAGGATGTGGTGGGCAATACCGGGCATGTCGGGCACACCCAGCATAGTCAGCTTGGCCTCGTCGCGGTTGAACGCGATACCCGCAATGGTTGGCGTTTCCATGGCGTCTTCTTCCTCAATTGTAATCAGTGTCCCGGGGCCGTCCTGAAAGCTGTGCAGCACGCGCAGCGGCACGTTGTACTTGCCGGCAAATTCCACGGCGCGAATCTGCAGTACCTTGGAACCCATGCTGGCCATTTCCAGCATTTCCTCGAAGGTAATTTTGTCGAGGCGGCGGGCGCCGTCAACAACGCGGGGATCCGTGGTATAGACCCCGTCGACGTCAGTGTAAATCTGGCATTCGTCGGCCTTCAGTGCCGCCGCTAACGCGACAGCCGTAGTGTCTGAACCGCCGCGGCCCAGGGTGGTGATGTTGCCCTGCTCGTCCACGCCCTGAAAGCCGGCCACAACAATCACGTAGCCCTGCTCCAGATCGGCATGCAGGCGCTGGTCATCGATCTCACGGATACGGGCTTTGGTGTGGGCATCGTCAGTCAGGATACGTACCTGGCTGCCGTTATAGGATTTGGCTTTTACGCCGCGCTTGCTCAGCGCCATGCTGAGCAACGCGGTAGTTACCTGCTCGCCGGTGGACACCAGTACATCCATCTCCCGGGGTACCGGGCGGTCCTGAACCTCGTGGGCCAGCGCTATCAGGCGATTGGTCTCGCCGCTCATGGCCGACACAACCACTACCACAGAATCGCCATTCGCACGGAAGCCGGCAACCTTCTCGGCTACCTGCTCAATGCGTTCAATGGTACCGACCGAGGTACCACCAAATTTCTGTACGATGACGCTCATGGAATTTCGTGCTGTCCACGCTCTAAAAAGGGGGCGTATTAAACACCAATCGGCCGCGGTTTTAAACCGGGATTAATACCTGCAGGGAAGGAGCGGCGGGACTTCAGGTGAGGTTAGCCGCCACCCAATCGGGGACTTCCTTGAGCACGCCGGGCAGGCCGGCAACGTCATTACCGCCGCCCTGTGCCATATCCGGTCGACCACCGCCCTTGCCACCAAGACGACCGGCAAATTCGCGCATCAGATCACCCGCCTTGACGCGGTCGGTGAGATCCTTGGTGACACCGGCGGCCAGGGCCACCTTGTCGCCCTCTATTGCCGAAAGCAGGATAACGGCGCTACCGAGCTTGTTCTTACACTGGTCAAGGGTATCGCGCAGGGACTTCGAGTCACCGCCATCGACGTTGGCCGCCAGCACCTTGATGCCCGCCACTTCAACCGCACCCGCAGTCAGGTCAGTACCTGCGCCTGTGGCCAGTTTTTGCTTGAGCCTGGCAATCTCCTTTTCCAGATCGCGATTTTCGCTGCGCAGGGCAGATACCTTGGCCGCCACGTTGTCCGGGGTGCCCTTCACCACGTCGCACACCGCCGAGAGACTCTCCTCGGTAGCATCGACCACGGCCAATGCACCGGCGCCGGTCACGCCTTCGATGCGGCGCACACCGGCCGCCACACCCGACTCGGAGGTAAGCCGCAGCAGGCCGATATCGCCGGTTCGATCCACGTGAGTGCCGCCGCACAGTTCTACCGAAAAGTCGTCTTCGCCCATCGACAGTACGCGTACTTCATCCCCGTACTTCTCGCCGAACAGGGCCATGGCGCCGGCGGCTACCGCCTCGTCCATATTCATCAGGCGTGTCTGCACGGGCGTATTGGCACGGATCTGGCCATTGACACGGTTTTCTATCGCTTTGAGCTGCTCGGCGCTGACGCCCTCTGCATGGGAAAAATCAAAGCGCAAACGCTCGGAGTCCACCAGTGAGCCCTTCTGGGCCACATGGTCTCCCAGAATCTCCCGTAAGGCTGCGTGCAGCAGGTGGGTCGCCGAGTGGTTCAGCTTGGTGCGCTGGCGCACCGAGTCATCAACCTGGGCCAGTACCTCGTCGCCAACACTGACCGCGCCCTCCAGCACCTTCACGTGATGGACATGCTGGTCCTGCGACTTGGTGGTGTCGGTTACCTCCAGGCGCAAACCCTTGCCCCCCAGATAGCCGGTGTCGCCAACCTGGCCGCCGGACTCTCCGTAAAACGGGGTCTGGTCCAATAGCAGCAAACCCTCCTCGTCCAGCGCCAGGCTGTCGACGGGTTCACCGTCACGCAACAACGCCGTCACGGTGCCTTTACCGCTGGTACTGTCATAGCCGGTAAATGTCGTACTGCCATCGAGAGAGAGCACGTCGCTGTAATCCACCTTGAAGCTTCCACCTTCCTGGGAACGGCTGCGCTGGTCGGCCATGGCCGCCTCATAACCCGCCATATCCAGGGTCAAGTTGCGCTCACGGGCGATATCGTTGGTCAGATCTGTGGGGAAGCCGTAAGTGTCGTAGAGCTTAAATACCACGTCTCCCGGAATCTCGGTGCCGCTCAGGGATGCCAGCGCCTCTTCCAGGATGGCCATGCCGTTGTCGAGGGTTTTAGCAAACTGCTGTTCCTCGGCCAGTAATGCTTTTTCGACCTGAGCTTGCATTTTGGTCAGCTCGGGGTAGGCCTCCCCCATCTCGGCCACCAACGGCGCCACCAGCTGATGAAAAAACGGGGCCGTTGCGCCCAGCTTGTTGCCGTGGCGAATGGCCCGGCGAATAATGCGCCGCAATACATAGCCGCGGCCCTCATTGCCAGGCAGCACGCCGTCGCACACCAGGAAGGCGCAGGAGCGGATGTGGTCAGCAATCACCCGCAGGGAATTGTTTTCCAGATCATCCACGTTCAGCACCGAGGCGGCGGCCTTGATCAGGCCCTGGAACAGGTCGATTTCGTAGTTGCTGTGGACATGCTGCATCACCGCTGCAATACGCTCCAGCCCCATACCGGTATCCACTGAGGGCTTGGGCAGTGGGTGCATTTCGCCGTCGGCGTCACGGTTGTACTGCATGAACACCAGGTTCCAGATCTCGATATAACGGTCGAGGTCGTCGTCGGGACTGCCCGGCGGTCCACCGGGAACCTCCGGGCCGTGGTCATAGAATATTTCCGAGCACGGGCCACAGGGGCCGGTATCACCCATTTGCCAGAAGTTGTCTTCATCCAGGCGCGACAGGCGATCGGCGGGCACGCCAATCTCG
>CALJFL010000055.1 GCA_938074135.1 uncultured Halieaceae bacterium
GGAAGTCGCCAAGCGTTGCCCCGACGTGGAGGTAGCCGATGGCGACCCGCTGGACATCTGTGTGTACTCGGAGCGCCACATCACCCGCGCCGACATCATATTGAACGCCCGGGTCGTGGGCGGCATCCAGATGATTGACGGTGGCGAGGCTGACGACAAAATCGTTGCTGTTCTGGAAGGCGACAATATCTGGGGGGACGTCGAGGATATCGCCGACCTGCCTACTATCAAGACGGAACGCCTGCAGCACTATTTTTCCACGTATAAAATGCAGCCCGGCAAAGACATGGATATCAAGGTCGATTTTGTCTACGGCCGCGACGAGGCACTGAAGGTCATCGCCGCCGCCGAGAAAGACTACTGGAACCACTTCGGCAAGCTACATGACGAAGCCAAGCGCTGAAATCGGAATCGACGATTCGTTGAATCAGGGCCCTGGGCACCAGCCCGGGGCCACCCGGACATACCTGTCCAGGATTGCCTCCAGCTCCCTCTCAACCGCGTCGCGCAGGGCCAATGGCTCGCCGTCCGCACCACTGTCCCAGGCCGCACGAAGCGCTGCCTTACCCGGCCCGGGCTCACACAAGCTTGCCAGCGGCGCATAGCTCAGGTGCCAGCGCTCCGGCGCGACACCACCGGTATCAGTCGCATACGGACGATAGAAACCGCGGGACTCGTCCGCAGCCATACGTTGGTCAAGCCAGCAATGCAGATCGTCAAACATACCCCCGGGGGCGACTTCGGCAGGGTTCAGCTGCAGCGCATAGCCCTGAGGCAGCGCAGCCGCATCATAGACATCAATATCAGTGCCCCAGTGGTGACGGGAGGTGCCGGGCAATGCGGAAAAGCGCAGAATGGCATGTAACAGTTGCTGCGGTGTCATTTGCGCGATGTCGATGGGCGAGCCAGTGTCGTCGTGCACCGTTCGTTCGCCGCGAACCTTGCCATTCCAGATCAGACACTGCCGTTCAAAGCTGCGATAGCTGCTGGCAATCGCCAGCTCAAAACCGGCGGCGGCAGCGTCACAGCGCAGGGCTTCAAAAGCAGCTGCGGCCTCCGCCTGCATCCGCTGCCCATCGCCCACAGCAACGAGCGTTGAGGCGTCACGACCGGTCAATAGCTCGTCGTCGGCACGGAATTGGGTCACCTTGTTCCTCCCTTGCTACGACGCGACGGGATCGAGAGTGAAAGGCAGCGGCCGCTCCAGCACAATCTGGCCCGTACTCACATCCGCCTGCCAGGTCAGCACTTCCACCCCCGCAACAAGCGCATCTGCCATGGCCTGACGGTAGCGCGGATCGATCTGCCCCGCCGTACTTACCCGCTGCACCCCATTGTGAAAGACACAGTAAAACATAATCGCGCGGGTGCTTCTGTCCAGCACCGCCGCCAGTTCTGCCAGGTGCTTGCGGCCGCGATCACTGACCGCGTCCGGGAACAATCCCTGTCCGCCCGCATCGCACAGGGTCACCGACTTCACCTCCACGAAAACGCGGCCTGTTGGCCCCGACAACAGCAGGTCGGCGCGACTGCCGTTGCCATATTTCACTTCGCGCTGCAGCTCGGGGTAGGCATCAAATCCGGGGATAACGCCCGACTCAAATGCCTCTGCAACTACCGTGTTGGCTTTGGCCGAATGAATGCAGGCCAAACCCCAGGGTGTTTCAACCAACTCCCAGGTACACGGATACTTGCGGGTGGCAGAGGTGCTGCGCGACAGCCACACCCTGGCACCCTCCGGTGTGCAGCCAGTCATGGCGCCCGTATTTGGACAGTGGGCGGTAATCACCTTGCCATCAGGCAGCTCGACGTCGGCGAGAAATCGCTTGTACCGGCGCAGCAGACGGCCCTCCTCCAGCGCGGGGAACTCCATCAGCCTAGCACCCCGGCCAAACGTGCCACGGCCAGTTCAAGCCGGTCGAGGCCAGTGGTATAGGAAAAGCGCACATGCTCGTTGGCACGATGGTGACCAAAGTCCAGGCCCGGCGTCAGGGCAACGCCGTGTTCCTCCAGCATTTGCAGACAAAACGACTGGCTATCGTCGGTGAAGCGACTGGCGTCGGCGTAGATGTAAAACGCCCCCTGCGGTTTGCAAGGCACCTCGAAACCAATGGCTTCCAGCGCCGGAAGCAGGTAGTCCCGGCGCTGGCGAAACATGTCGCGGCGCTGGTCCAGAATGGCGCGCGTGGCGGGCTCGAAAGCTGCCAGAGCGGCATGCTGAGCCATGGTCGACATCGAGATAAACAGGTTTTGAGCCAGCTTTTCCATCTCTGCCACCGCCGCTTCGGGGGCCACCAGCCAGCCCAGTCGCCAGCCCGTCATCCCGAAGTACTTGGAGAAACTGTTGATTACGAAAGCCTGGTCGTCGACTTCCAGCACCGATGGTGTCGGGGCGTCATAGCCAAGACCATGATAGATCTCGTCCACCAGCAAAAAACCGTTGTGCGCGCGCACCGCTGTGGCCAGTTCCGCCAGTTCATCGCGATCGAGGGCTGTACCGGTGGGGTTCGCCGGTGACGCGATCATGGCGCCGATTGTCGAGGACGACCAGTGCCGGTTGACCAAATCAGCATCGAGCTGGAAGCGGCTGGACGCATCCACGGGCACCAACTGGCCGCGCCCCTCTACCAGCCGCATGAAATGGCGATTGCAGGGGTAACCAGGGTCGGTCATCAACATGCTATCCCCGGGATTGAGTAACAACGCCGAAATCAGCAGCAGTGCACCGGAGGCACCCGGGGTAATCATGATCCGCTCGGGCCCGATGTCGAGGCCGTAATCGCTTCGGTAGTAATCTGACAGCGCTTGCCTTAACTGCGGTATACCCGCCGCCTGCGAGTAGTGCGTCGCGCCGGCGGCCAGCGCAGCGCGACCGGCTTCGACAATAGGCTGGGCAGTGGCAAAGTCTGGTTCCCCGGCGGCGAGGTGAACAATATCCCGCCCGGCGGCCTGCAACTCAGTCGCTCTGGCGAGCACCTCGACAACGCGAAAGGGTTCTATGTCATTGACCCTGGCGGCAAAACCGCGGGGTGTGATGGGGTCGGTCATGAGTCTCCAGGATAATCGCTGCGACCCCCATTCTACCAATGGAATTCGAGCCGGCGCCAAGGCCCATGAAAACTTCCAATTTTAGTGGCACGTGGACTAAAATTCTGGTAGTTTCACCGCCCTCGAACGGCAGCCAGTTTAAGCCGCGGACCGGGAAATTGCATCTCCCGGACATTTATAACAGGTCGTATGGGAAGTTAACCATGCCAACAAAAGCAGCACCGAAATCTACCACCAAGAAAACTGCAGCGAAGAAACCCGCCGCCAAGAAAGCTGCAGCGAAGAAACCCGCCGCCAAGAAGTCTGCCGCGGCAAAAAAAGCTGCCAGCAGCTCGTCAACGCAGTTCAAGAACTTTGAGCCGTACAAGCCCAAGCGCGGCGAGGAATACATGAACGAGAAGCAGCGCGAGCACTTCAAGGGCATGCTGCTCACCTGGAAAGCCGAGTTGATGCAGGAAGTTGACCGTACCGTTAGCCACATGAAGGATGAGGCGGCAAACTTCCCTGACCCGGCAGATCGTGCAACCCAGGAAGAAGAATTCAGCCTGGAATTACGTACCCGTGATCGTGAGCGCAAGCTGATCAAGAAGATTGACGGCACCATGGAGCGCATCGACCAGGACGACTATGGCTTCTGCGATGCCTGCGGAGTTGAAATCGGTATCAAACGACTCGAGGCCCGTCCTACTGCAACACTTTGTATCGACTGCAAAACCCTCGACGAAATCAAGGAAAGGCAGGAACTCGGCTAATCCTACCGGCCAACCGCATGAGTGATGGCGGCTAGCCTGACACCCTACCGGGGGCGCTTCGCTCCCTCCCCCTCCGGCCCCCTTCACCTGGGGTCCCTGATTGCTGCCGTCGCCAGTTTTCTCGACGCCCGCCATCAGCGTGGCACCTGGTTGGTGCGGATGGAAGATCTGGATCCGCCACGGGAACAACCGGGCGCGGCCGACGCTATATTGCACAGCCTTCAACAGCATGGTCTGCACTGGGACGATGACGTGTTATGGCAGGCTGGTCGAGCCGCTGCCTATGACCAGGCACTCACCTCCCTGCGGCAGGCGGGACATCTTTTTTACTGCGACTGCACCCGCCAAACACTGGGGCCAGAGGGTTGTTGCGGCGGGCGCTGCCGGCCTCGACAGCCTGAGCTTAAGCCACCGGTCGCCACCAGGGTCGCCGTCGCTGGGCCAGCCACTGTCGATTTCAACGACCTCTGGCAGGGGCGGCAGCAGTGCGAGCTGGGGTTGTCGGTCAGCGACTTCACTGTCCTGCGTAAAGATGGCCTGTACGCCTACCAGCTGGCGGTGGTCGTTGACGATGCCGCTCAGGGCATCACCCACGTGATCCGTGGTTCCGACCTGCTCGATGCCACTGCACGCCAAATTTATCTGCAGCAGCTACTGGGTTTTCCCACGCCAGTCTACGGTCACTTTCCGGTAATGTTGAACGAGCACGGCCAGAAGCTGAGCAAGCAGAATAAGGCCCCGGCGATTGACGATAGCCAGGCCCGGGACAACCTGCGACAAGCATTGCGCTTCCTGCGCCAACCGGCGCCACCGGCAGGCCTGGCAACGGCGGCCGAGATCCTGGCCTTTGCCACCGCCAATTGGTCGCGGCAGGCGATACCCGCTGGCATGGGATTGGCCGCCGACTGAGTCGCTTTACCACCCGCTATTGCTTCAGTAGTATCCTTGGCCTCGGCCATAAGGAACCAGCGACATGTATATCAACCGGGCCCTGCTATTGCTGCTGGGTCTAGCCCTGCTGTTTCTACCGGTTATCCTGGAATGGGCGTTCGCCGGTGGCACCGCCTGGTACAGGCCCTACCTGCTCTGGCTGCTGGTGATCCTCGCCGCCTACTGGAACCAGCGCTCAAGGTATCCCGATGAGCTTTAGCCTGACCCAGGTCATGCTGGCCACGGCCGGCTATCTCGTGGTCATGTTCCTGGTCGCGCACCTGGCCGACCGCGGATCGCTACCGCGCAGCATCACCCAGCACCCGGCCACCTACGTACTATCACTGGGAGTGTTCGCAGGAGCTATTGCCAGCAATGGGGTCTTTGCCCTGGCTGCGCAGTATGGCTACGGCTACCTGCTGTACTACCTCGGCGTGGTTGCGATGTTCATTTTCGCTACCTTGCTGTTATTGCCGGTTCTGCGTCTTTGCCGGGTACACCAGCTAGCCTCACTGGCGGACGTACTGGCCTTTCGCTTTCGCAGCCAGTGGGTCGGTGCTGCCATTACCCTGGCGATGTGTGCCACCTTGCTGCCAATGCTGGCCCTGCAAATACAGGCTGTTGCCGACAGCATTCACATTTTGGCCGGAGACAGCGCCAGCCTGTTGCCAACGGCTGACCGACAAGATGGACTGGCCCTGCTGTTTTGCATTCTCATTACCGTTTTTTCGATACTGTTCGGCACCCGTAATGTATCCACGCCCAATCGAAATACGGGCATGGTAACCGCGATGGCATTTGAATCGCTGGTTAAGCTGGCCGCCTTGTTTACTGTCATGCTGGTTGCGGTGATTCAGGTATTTGGCAGCTTTGGCGGCCTGGAGCAATGGCTGTCCTCGCAGCCTGAAATCACCACCATGCTGGCACAGCCATTGGAGGGCGAAGTGGCCCGCAGTATGCTCCTGTTGTTTTTTGCGGGCGCTGTTTGTATGCCGCATATTTTTCATATGGCGTTTGCCGAGAACACAGAAAGCCAGGATCTGAAATTCGCCAGTTGGGGCCTACCGCTGTACATGCTCCTGCTGAGTCTGCCCATACTGCCAGTGACCTGGGCCGGACTGAGGCTGGGCCTTGAGCTGCCGGTCGAGTATTCGGGTATCGCCCTGGGTCTCGCCCTGAACTCAACAATAATCAGTGTCGCCGCCTTCGGTGCTGGCCTGTCGGCTGCCAGCGCCGCCATTATCGTCACCACGCTGGCGTTGGCTAATATGTGTCTCAACCACCTGGTGTTGCCGCGCGCGGTACTACAGATAAATCGCGACCAAAGCCTGTACTCACAACTAAAATGGCTGCGCAGAGCCTTGATCACAGTGCTGATCGTCGCTGGCTACGTATTCTTTATCGTCGTGAACGGGCGCCAGACCCTGGTCCAGCTTGGGTTCGTGGCCTTTGCCGGCACCCTGCAATTTCTACCCGGGCTGGTCGCCACGCCGTATTGGCCCGGCGCCAATCGCAAGGGTTTGCTCGCAGGGCTGCTGGTGGGCCTGTCCATTTGGACCATTGGCTTACTTCTGCCAGTGCTGGGCACCGGCGACCCGAGATGGCTGCAAGCACTGGCAGAGCAATGGTTCGATGGTTCCGCCAACACCTGGGCAGCGGGCAGCACATTGGCCCTTCTTTGTAACGTGACTGTATTTATCGTGGTGTCCATGGCAACGCGCTCCAGCCCGGAAGAATTGGTCGCCGCAGAGATCTGCTCCATGGATGACCGCAGCCGCGCGCGCCGACAGACCCTGGCCGTAGACTCCGCTGAGGAGTTTCCAGCGCTGCTATCGCCAGCCCTGGGTGAGCAGACTGCCCAGTCGGAAGTTGAGCGCGCTCTGGCGGAACTGCAGTTTGGGCCGGATGAATCCAGACCCTACGCCCTGCGACGATTACGCAGCCGCATCGAGGCCAATCTATCCGGCCTGCTGGGTCCGGCGGTGGCTCTGAGTATCGTCAACCGGTGCCTGCCTTTTCGCAGTGACGTGCGAGACAATCCAGACGATTTTACCTTGCTGGAGCGACGGCTGGACAAGGCCCAGGGCCGCTTTACCGGCATGGCGGCCGATCTGGACAACCTGCGCAGGCACTACCGCGAAACATTGGATAACCTGCCTATCGGTGTCTGCTCGGTGGCACTGGACGGCGAGATTCTGCTGTGGAATCGCAGCATGGAGAAGATCACCGGCATCCCGGCGCGACAGGTCGTTGGTTCGCTACTCAATTCGCTGTCTGAACCTTGGCGGGAACTGCTCAACGCGTTCATCGATGCCAGCGACGAGACCATTTCCAAGCGAGAGGTGGCAATGCCCAACAGCAATAACCGCTGGCTCAGTTTGCACAAGACGGCACAGGCGACAGCTGGCGGTGTCGAAGACCGGGTGATCCTGGTGGAGGATGTTACCGACTACGAAATGCTGCAACACGAAGTACTGCACACTGAGCGACTGGCCTCAATCGGCCGACTCGCCGCCGGCGTGGCCCACGAAATAGGCAACCCAATCACCGGTATCGCCTGTCTGGCCCAGAATCTGGCCTATGAAACGGACACCGGAGAAATTCGCTACACCGCTGAGGACATTCTCAAGCAGACCGAAAGAGTCACACGTATCGTCGAATCGCTGGTCAGCTTTTCACACGTAGGCTCCGGCGCTGGCGACACCCACCTGGTGCCTTGCAACCTGGCCGATTGCATCGACGAGGCCGTTCACCTGATGCAACTTGACCGGCAGGCGAGAGAGATCAACTTTCGCAACGACTGCAATCGCGAATTGCTGGTTCTGGCCGACAGCCAGCGCTTGTTGCAGGTCTTTATCAACCTGCTATCGAATGCCCGGGATGCCTGCAACGATGGCGGCCACGTCGTCATCACGGCGCAAGTCCTGGCAAGTCGGGTCAGTGTCGATGTTGTCGATGATGGCGCCGGTATCCCGACGGAGCTTCTGGGCCGCATAATGGAGCCCTTCTTTACGACCAAGGATCCCGGCGAAGGCACGGGCCTTGGCCTGGCCCTGGTTTACAGCATTATGGAGGACATGGATGGCAACATGCAGATCCACAGTCCGGCCGAACCGACGCTGGGCAGTGGCACGCGGGTCAACCTGCAATTAGCCCGCGCCGACTACGGCGATGCCTTTGACATGTAACTAGGTTACACCGCAAGCCCCTGTATTTACTGGAAAAGTAATTGCAGGAGGAGTATCTTGTGTCTCCTTATACTAAAAGGTAACACTCGATGCAGCAGATTCTCGTTGTCGAAGATGAGTCAGTTATCCGCACGGCGCTGCGGCGCCTGCTCGAGAGAAACGGTTATTCGGTGGCCGAAGCCGCCTCGGTGCAAGAAGCAGACAGCAAGCATACGCTGACTGATTACGATCTGATCATCAGTGATCTGCGGCTGCCGGGAGCGCCCGGTACAGACCTGATCAAACGCGCCGGCGACGTCCCGGTACTGATAATGACCAGCTATGCCAGCCTGCGCTCAGCGGTGGACTCCATGCGCATGGGTGCCGTCGACTATATAGCCAAGCCCTTTGATCACGGCGATATGATCAGCTCTGTGCAGCGGATTATCGCTGACCACCCCATTAGCCGTCGCAATGAGACGGCGTCGACAGAGACAAGTCCCGCAAGTGCAAGGCCAACAGGTATTGTTGGCAACTGTCCGGCCATGCAGACCCTGTTCAACCACATCGAACGGGTATCGCCAACCGACTCCACGGTGCTGGTGCTTGGTGAAACCGGCACCGGCAAGGAACTGGTCGCGCGCAGCATCCACGAGCACAGTCGCCGCGCCGACAAGACACTGATATCAGTCAATTGTGCAGCCATACCCGACACCCTTATCGAATCAGAACTGTTCGGCTACGAGAAGGGGGCTTTCACCGGCGCCAACGCCAGCCGTATGGGTCTTATTGAAGCTGCAGACGGCGGAACCCTGTTCCTGGACGAAATCGGCGAATTGCCGATGGAAGCCCAGGCCCGGCTTTTGCGCTTCATTCAGGAGGGCGAAATTCGCCGTATCGGGTCAGTGCACTCGCGCAAGGTTAATGTCCGCCTGATCTGTGCCACCCACCGCAACCTCCCCAGCCTGGCCGCCGAAGGCCTGTTCCGCCAGGATCTGTACTACCGCATTAATGTACTGCGACTGTCATTGCCACCGCTGCGAGAGCGCGGCAAGGATATCCTGCACCTTGCCGAGGGGATGCTGCAACAGCAAGCCAAGCGCCTGGAACGCGAGGGAATGGTGCTGTCACCACGAGCCATACAGGCGATTACCACTTACCAGTGGCCGGGCAACGTGCGAGAGCTTGAGCACGCGATAGAGCGCGCTGTTGTGCTTTCGGACGATAATGAAATCGACAACGAAGCACTGGGCATCGATCTGGAATTGGTCAACATCAACCGGATCCGCGGCCAGGGCATCGCCAAGGCACAGGGAGCTCGTCAACAGCAATTGGTCAGCGACCCGACCGAAGACCTGTCACTGGAGGACTACTTCCAGCGCTTTGTGCTCGAGCACCAGGACTCGATGAGCGAGACCGAGCTGGCACAAAAGCTCGGGATCAGCCGCAAGTGCCTGTGGGAGCGACGCCAGCGCTTTGAGATTCCCCGCAAAAAAGCCGGTGCAAGCGGCGGCCGGCGCAAAAGTGCGGCTTCCTGAGCGTTACCTGCATTCACTGTCGTTACAAAACCCGGAGTAGAAAGGTAACAAAACCACTAGTCAGCACTGACTCCAATCAACCCGATTTCCACTATGCCTATGTTTTAAATGGATTTTTTGTTTGTTGGCACGGCGAATGCATTTAACTCGCCAGCTACAACAATAAAAATAAAAATCTGCTGTAATAACAATAAGATACTCACTATGGACCTGGATGGGGAAGTTCTCTTCCCCCTCAATTTCCTTTGCTTGTTTGGCGCTGCCACGAGAGTAATGTGTTACTTATCTCGCCAACCGTTCGTTATTAATGTAAATATTCCTTATAACGCTCGGTTACGCTAGGCATCCATAATGAAACTATGTTTTCATCTTTTAACAATACTAATAACCGCACCAAGAAATAAAAATAACACTCCAGAGAGACCTGGATGGGGAAAACGCTGTTTTCCCCATCACCTTCCCCACA
>CALJFL010000056.1 GCA_938074135.1 uncultured Halieaceae bacterium
CGGCCTCGATGACGCAGTGGCCATTGCGGCAATGGGCAAAGGCAGCCTCGCAGGCTCACTGTTTACCTATGACGACGATGAAGCACGCACCATTATATTGGGCGCCGCAGCGTGGCACGGGCGCATGCTGGTCATCAACCGTGATTGCGCCGGCGAGTCCACAGGACACGGCTCACCACTGGCCCAGCTGGTTCACGGCGGCCCCGGTCGCGCCGGCGGCGGAGAAGAGCTCGGCGGACTGCGCGCTATCAAGCACTATATGCAGCGCACCGCGATTCAGGCCTCCCCCACGACACTGACGGCAATCACCGGGGAATATCACGCTGGCGGCAAAACCTACACGGATGACATTCACCCGTTCAAGAAGCATTTTGAAGACCTGCGTATCGGCGAAACACTGATCACGCACCGTCGCACTGTTACCGAGGCAGACATCGTTAATTTTGGCTGCGTCAGTGGTGATCACTTCTACGCTCACTTCGATGAAATCGCGGCCAGGGATTCGTTCTTCGGCAAGCGTGTTGCCCACGGGTACTTTGTGATCTCGGCCGCCGCAGGTATGTTCGTCGAGCCCTCGCCTGGTCCGGTCATCGCCAACTACGGGCTGGAGAACCTGCGCTTCATCGAGCCAGTGGCTGCCGGCGACACCATCCAGGTGAAGCTGTCAGTGAAGCAGAAAATCAAGAAAGCACCCAGGGGTGATGAGCAACCCAATGGCGTTGTGGTTTGGGCCATTGAGGTCACCAACCAGAATCAGGAAGCTGTGGCGATCTACGACATCATGACCCTGGTGGCGAGGCGCGAGCCATGAGTTACGAGAACATCGAGTTCGCAATCGACAAGGGGGTCGCGAAGCTCACACTGAACCGCCCTGACTCACTGAACAGCTTTACCGCCGCCATGCATGGCGAGGTTCGCGAGGTACTGACACAGGCGGCGCAAGACAGCAGCGTGCGAGCGGTGTTGATCACCGGCAATGGCCGCGGTTTTTGCGCCGGCCAGGATCTCAACGATCGCGCAGTAGCACCGGGCAAGGAAATGCCCGATCTGGGAGATTCAGTCGAAACCTACTATAACCCCCTTATCCGGCTGATTACGTCGATGGCAAAACCGGTCATTTGCGCGGTTAACGGTGTGGCCGCAGGTGCCGGTGCCAATATCGCACTGGCCTGCGACATCGTTATCGCTGGGCGCTCAGCAAGCTTTATCGAATCATTTGCCAAGCTGGGCCTGATCCCCGACTCCGGCGGCACCTGGATTCTGCCACGGCTGGTGGGCATGGCCCGGGCCAGGGGTTTGGCTATGCTGGGCCCGAAGATCAAGGCCGAGCAGGCGGAAGCCTGGGGCATGATCTGGCAATGTGTCGACGATGAGGAGTTGATGCCTACAGCACTGGGGCTGGCCGAACAGATGGCGACCCAGCCGACCAAAGGGTTTGCATTCACCAAAAAAGCCTTTGCCGTCTCTGCGACCAACTCCCTGAATGAGCAACTGGAAGTGGAAAAAGAATTGATGCGCACGGCCGGCAAAACACATGACTATCAGGAAGGGGTAATGGCGTTCCTCGAGAAGCGCCAACCCAGCTTCAAAGGCGAGTGAGTATTATGGACAGCCAACAACTCGCGCAAGCCGCTGGCGCCGCAATGTACAGCAATGACACTGCCTGCAAGGAACTGGGCATTGAGCTGCGCAGCATCAGTCCCGGCCGCGCCGAAATGACCATGACGGTACGAGACACCATGCTCAACGGCCACGATGTGTGCCATGGTGGATTCATCTTTACCCTGGCCGACAGCTGTTTCGCGTACGCCTGTAACAGCCACAACCAGAGCACGCTTGCCGCCGGCGCCCGCATTGATTTTCTCGCGCCCGGCAGGGCGGGTGATGTCTTGCTGGCCCGCGCCGAAGAGCGGGCACTGGCTGGCCGCACCGGCATTTACGATGTCACGGTATCCAACCAGGACGGCACAGAGATCGCCCTTTTTCGCGGTAACTCACACCGCATCAAGGGCGAACTGGTACCTCAGGGAGAAAACGCGTAATGCAAGATGCCTTTATTTGTGACGCCATCAGAACACCCATAGGCCGCTACGGAGGCGCCCTGGCGACCGTGCGTACCGATGACCTGGGCGCCATTCCCTTGCGTGCACTGCAGGATCGCAACCCCGAGGTGGACTGGCAGCAGGTCGACGATGTCTGGTTTGGTTGTGCCAACCAGGCCGGTGAAGACAACCGCAACGTGGCCCGCATGGCGGCCCTGCTGGCCGGCCTGCCGGTGACGGTGCCGGGGGCCACGATCAATCGCCTGTGCGGCTCCGGGCTCGATGCGCTTGGCACCGCCGGCCGGGCCATCAAGTCGGGTGAGGCACAACTGGCCATTGCCGGCGGTGTCGAGTCGATGTCGCGGGCTCCTTTTGTCATGGGCAAGGCAAGCACTGCTTTCAGCCGCGATGCCCAGATATACGACACCACCATAGGTTGGCGCTTCGTCAACAAACTGCTCAAAGCGCAGTACGGTGTTGATTCGATGCCCGAGACCGCAGAGAACCTCGCCGAAGAATTCAGTATCAGCCGCGAAGATCAGGACGCTTTTGCCCTGCGCAGCCAGCAACGCGCCGCGTCGGCCCAGGCCTCGGGTCGATTCGGCGATGAAATTGTTGCGGTTGAAGTGCCGCGTCGCAAGCAGGATGCGCTGATCGTCGACACCGACGAACACCCACGGGCAACTACCATGGAAGCGCTGGCCAAACTCGGCACACCCTTCCGCGAAGGCGGCACAGTAACCGCAGGCAACGCCTCGGGCACTAACGATGGTGCTTGTGCCCTATTGGTCGCATCAGGCGAAGGCGCCAGGCAATTCGGCCTCACCCCGAGGGCCCGCATTGTGGCCATGGCAACCAGCGGCCTGGAGCCACGGATCATGGGCTATGGCCCGGTAGAGGCCAGCAAGAAGGTGCTCAAGCTGGCCGGACTAACCCTGGCCGACATGGATGTGATCGAACTGAACGAGGCCTTCGCCTGCCAGGCCCTGTCTGTATTACGCGGACTGGGCTTGCCCGACGATGCCGAACATATCAACCCCAACGGCGGTGCCATCGCCCTGGGACACCCGCTGGGTATGAGTGGTGCCAGACTGGCAACCACCGCCTTGCATGAACTGGAGCGTCGCAACCGGCGCTACGCCCTGTGCACCATGTGCATCGGGGTTGGACAGGGCATCGCCCTGATTCTGGAAAAAGTTTAGCGGCGCTTTGCGCCAGGAGGAAACCATGTCCGAACATGACACCAACAACCTGCAGCAACAGCGGTTTCAGGACCGCATCGATGCCGAGGACAAGATTGAACCCAAGGACTGGATGCCGGAGAAATACCGACAGAACCTGATTCGGCAGATTTCCCAGCATGCGCACTCGGAAGTCATCGGCATGCAGCCCGAGGGCAACTGGATAACACGTGCACCGACCCTGCATCGCAAGGCAATCCTGCTGGCCAAGGTCCAGGACGAAGGTGGCCATGGCCTGTACCTGTACAGTGCCGCCGAGACACTCGGCATCAGCCGCGAAGAAATGATTGAGGCCCTGCACGACGGCACGGCCAAATACGCCTCTATCTTCAATTATCCGACACTGACCTGGGCCGACATCGGCGCCATCGGCTGGCTGGTCGACGGTGCCGCCATCGTCAACCAGGTTTCACTGCAGCGCACCTCCTACGGCCCCTATGCCCGCGGGATGGTCAGAATCTGCAAAGAAGAGAGTTTCCACCAGCGTCAGGGCTACCACATCATGATGACACTGGCCCGGGGCAGCCAGGAGCAGAAAGACATGGCGCAGGATGCGGTCAACCGCTTCTGGTGGCCATCACTGATGATGTTCGGCCCCCACGACGCCGATTCGGTGCACTCGGCGCAGAGCATGAAGTGGAAAATCAAACGGCAGAGCAACGACGAACTGCGCCAGAAGTTTGTCGACCAGACCGTCAAGCAAGCCGACGTAATCGGGCTGGAAATACCCGACCCGGACCTGAAGTGGAACGAGGAGCGCGGTCACTACGACTTCGGTGAAATTGACTGGGACGAGTTCAAACGCTCCATGACCGGCGGCGGCCCCTGCAGCCGCCAACGAGTCAGCCACCACGTGGAGGCGCACGAGGAAGGCGCCTGGGTCAGAGAGGCAATGACCGCCTACGAGAGCAAGAAGCGCCGCGCCAAAGACAAAGCCGCCTGAGCGAAGGAGATAGCATCATGAACGAAAATATGCAGCTTTTCGAAGTATTCATCCGCTCCCGTCGCGGCCTGGACCACAAACACGTGGGCAGCCTGCACGCTGAGGATCACGAACAGGCTCTGGAATACGCTCGCGATGTGTACACCCGGCGCAGCGAAGGTGTCAGCATCTGGGTGGTCAACTCTTCGGATATCGTCGCCTCTCAGGAGGAGGACTGCGAGAGCTTCTATGATCCCCAGGACGACAAACCCTACCGGCATGCGACGCACTACCAGCTGCCGGAAGAAGTCAACAACATGTAGGTGGGGAGACACTCATGAGTAATGACAATGCAGTACGAGATTACGCGGTTCGCCTCGGCGACGACGCACTCATTCTGGGCCACCGGCTCTCTGAATGGTGCAGCCGTGCCCCCTTCCTCGAAGAAGACCTGGCACTGACCAATGTTGCCCTGGACTATATCGGCCGCGCGAGAATGTTTTACAGCTACGCCGCTGAACTGTCTGGCGAGGGCTACGACGAGGATTGGTTCGCATATAAGCGTGACTGTCGCGAGTTCAGTAATAACCTGATTCACGAACTGCCCCGCGGTGACTTCGCCTTCAGCATGGCGCGTCAGTACCTGGTAGACGTTTACATCGTGGCCTTCATGCGCGAATTACAGTCCTCAGCGGACGCCACACTTGCCGCCATCGCGGGCAAGGCGATCAAGGAGTCCGAGTATCACCTGCGGCGCAGTGCCGACTGGATGCTGCGGCTTGGCGATGGCACCCAAGAGAGCAAGCGCCGCCTGCAAGATGCCGTCAACGAGCTGTGGGGGTTCACCCCCGAGCTGTTCGAGATGGATGAGCTGGAGCAGGACCTTGCCACCGCCGGTATCGCCGTCGATGCCGCGGCGCTGCTGGCACCCTGGGAGAAAACCGTGCGGGCCACATTCAAGCAGGCCGGCATCGATATCCCGCAGGAAGACTGGCAGGTCAGTGGCGGCCGTCAGGGCAAGCATACCGAGTGGCTGGGTCATGTACTGAGCGATTTGCAGTTCGTACAGCGCGCCTACCCTGGGCTGGAGTGGTAAGGAGCCGTGAGCGCCGCCAACACCATTCCTTTACTACCGATCGAGCAAGCCGAGCGCGAACAGCGCCGGCGTAACTCCGATTGGCCGGAGCTGTGGGCTACCCTCGATAGCGTTATGGATCCCGAAATACCGGTGATCAGTGTCTGGGAACTGGGTGTCCTGCAGGACGTTTCTTACCGCGACGGTGTCGTTAACGTCATCATCACGCCCACCTACTCCGGCTGCCCCGCCATGAGTGTTATGGCCGAGGATATCGAGGCGGCGTTAACGGCAGCGGGCTATCCACAGATCAAGATTGAAACAAGGCTGGCACCGGCCTGGACCACTGACTGGCTGGGCACCGAGGCCCGGGAGAAACTGCGCCAGTACGGTATCGCCCCGCCATCGATCGAGGACGAACCGGCCTGCCCGCGCTGTGGCAGTGCCACAGTAAAACGCATCAGCGAATTTGGCAGCACCGCCTGCAAGGCACTGTATCAGTGCGGCGACTGTGCTGAACTTTTTGATCACTTTAAACATTTGTAGGAGCCACCAATGAGCGAACAACAGCTCCACTCCCTCACCATTGCCAGCGTGCAACCGGAAACCGATCTGGCGGTACGGGTCGGCTTTGCGGTACCCGATGAGCTGCGTGACAGCTTTGCCTATAAGCAGGGCCAATACCTGACGCTGGAATCCGACGTCGATGGCGAACCGGTGCGCCGTTCCTATTCAATCTGCTCCGGCGTCAACGACGATGAGATGCAGATCGCCATAAAGCGCGTGGAAGGCGGACTGTTTTCCAATTTCGCCAACGACTCGCTGAAAGCCGGTGACACCATCAAGGTACTGCCACCACAGGGCACTTTTTTCACTGAGCTGGACGCCAACGCCGCACGCAACTACCTGTTTATCTCCTCCGGCAGCGGCATCACACCGGTGGTCTCAAACATTAAAACCATTTTGGAAGAAGAGCCAAAGAGCAAAGTTACCCTGCTGTTCGGCAACCAGCGCAGCAATTCCATCATGTTCCGGGAAACCCTCAGCTTTCTCAAGAACCGCTATTTACAGCGTTTCCACTGGGTCAATATTCTCAGCCGTGAAGATCAGGGATCCGACGTATTGAACGGCCGGCTGAATAATCGCAAGGGTGCGGAGCTGAACCAACAACTGATCAATCTCACCAGTTTTGATGAGTATTTTATCTGTGGGCCTGAATCAATGATCTCCGAGGTATCGCGGGGCCTGCGTGGGGCTGGTGTCAGCGAAGAAAACATCCACTACGAATTGTTTGCAGCGTCGGCCGAGGATGCCCGCGCGGTTGTCGAGAAACATCACGCCAGGGCCAAGGCCTATGGCGGCAAGGTCAGCGACGTCACCGTGGTGATGGATGGTCGCGCCATCCAGATGGAAGTTACCGCCGACGGCGAGAACATCCTCGACGCCGGGATCAACCAGGGCATGGATTTACCCTACTCCTGCAAAGGCGGCGTCTGTTCAACCTGCAAGGCGAAGCTGATCGAGGGTGAAGTCGATATGGACATTACCCACGGGCTGGAAGACGGCGAGATCGAGCAGGGTTTTATACTGACCTGTCAGGCACATCCGATCAGCGACAAGGTGGTGGTCGACTTCGACCAGAAGTAAGGCGGGCCCCAGCTCAGTAACCGCTGACCCAGTCGGGTAGGATAACGCCATTGTCGGCGACGTAGTCATTCCACAAGGTCAGCATAGCAGCCAGCTGCTCGGGCTCCGCGGCCGCCAGATTCTCGGACTCACCGGGATCGCGGGCGATGTTATAGAGCTCGGCCTCACCTGACGCATACGGTGGCGGCATCACCAGCAACTTCCAATCACCTTGCCGCAGCGAGTATTTACCAAACAGCTCGGTACCCAGCGGCTGTGGCTCTACCTCCCCTGCCTTACCCGCGAGACCCGGGAGCAGGGACCGCCCCTGCAGGGGATAGATGTCGCGGTCTTTGTAACGCTCGCCTGGATGCTCCACGCCGGCTACATCCAATAAAGTTGGCACTACATCCCGCACGGGCACCATATCGTGGTGAATAGAGCCTCCCTTAAAACCTGCCGGAAAATGCGCAAAAGCCGTTACCCGTGTACCACCTTCGCTGGGGAATGCCTTATACATACGCAGGCCCGGCGAGCCGGCCCTGGCCCAGCCCGCTCCGTAAAAAGCGTAGGAATTGGGCCGACCGATATTTTCCAGACTAAAGTCGTAACGCTCATCGATCACTTTGCGGATCGCTGGAAACATCTCCGGGGACCAGGTCTCATCCAGGTCGTGCCCCTC
>CALJFL010000057.1 GCA_938074135.1 uncultured Halieaceae bacterium
GCCACCGGCAGCTACCGCTACCGCCGCGAGGTTGTCGAACACCTGCCTGGCCTGGGCAGAGATATCGTCGCTGACCAGTTCCATGGTTGCGGGCACCAGTGGTATCTGGCCGGATAACCACACCGTGTTGCCGACCTTCACAGCCTGTGAGTAGGGGCCAATGGCCTCAGGTGCGGCGGGGGTGGAAATAATGGCACGGTTTTTCACGTTGCTCTCCTGTTGCTGGTGGCGCAGAAAGCCACTATTGGTTGACTCGCGCGACTTTACGAACGGAATTTAAAGTGCGCAGCCGCTTCATGATCCGAGCCAGGTGAACGCGGTTTTCCACCTGCATTTCCAGGTCGACGTAGGTGAACTGGTAATCCTTGTCCTCGGTGGAAATTTTCTCGATGTTGACACCCATACTATTGATACGGGTGGCAAGTACCGCGATCATGCCGCGGCGGTTTTCTACTTCAATACGTAGGTGGGCCTGATACTCACCCTCAACTTCGTCGTCCCAGCGCAAGGCGATCAGTCGTTCTCGATTTTCGCGCATATCGCCAAGGTTGTTGCACGATTCACGGTGCACCACGACGCCTTTTTCGGAACTCAGGTAGCCTTCGATAGCGTCCCCGGGGATGGGATGGCAACATTTGCCAAAGTTCACCATAAAGCCCTCGGTGCCGCGAATGGCGACCGGTTGCGAGCGGCCGTTGGCAATCTGGTCCTGGCTGACCTCTCCAAGAAGTTGCTGGGCGGTAAACGTCGGCAGGCGGTTGCCGTGGGCGATATCTTCAAGCAGGTCTTCTACGGTGGCATAACTGTGGTTGGCCAGGTACTCCGTCACCTGTTCTGCCGGCAGCTTGTCCAGGGCGCTGTCGAAACCCATGAGCGCTTTATCCAGTAATCGTTTGCCCAGGGTGACAGAGTCGTCCCGAGTCTGGTGCTTCAGGAAATGGCGGATATTGGTTCGGGCCTTGGCAGTGACCGCGTAGTTGAACCATGAGGGGTTGGGGCGAGCGCCGGGTGCGGTGATAATCTCCACTGTCTGGCCACTCTGCAAGGGCTCTGACAGGGGCGCCAGCCGACGATTGATACGACAGGCAACACAGCTATTGCCGACATCGGTGTGTACCGCATAGGCGAAATCCACCGCCGTTGCGCCGCGCGGTAACGCCAGGATCCTGCCCTTGGGGGTGAACATGTAGATCTCGTCGGGAAACAGGTCGATCTTCACGCTCTCGATAAACTCCAGCGAGTTCCCGGCGCGTTGCTGCATCTCCAGGAGCCCTTGCACCCACTCTCGGGCCCTGGTGTGACTGCCATTGGTGTTCTGGCCATCACTTTTGTAGAGCCAGTGGGCCGCGATACCGTTATTGGCCATTTCCTCCATTTCCCGCGTGCGAATCTGGATTTCGATGGGCACCCCGTGCATACCCATCAGCACGGTATGCAGGGACTGGTAGCCGTTGGCCTTGGGGATGGCAATATAGTCCTTGAACTCGCCCGGTACCGGCTTGTAAAGGCTGTGCACGCTGCCCAGCACCCGGTAGCAGGTGTCGACCGAATCCACGATGATGCGAAACGCATAAATGTCCATGATCTCGGAAAATGACTTTCGCTTGGACTTCATTTTCTTGTAGATGCTGTAGAGGTGCTTTTCCCGGCCTATAACCTCGACGTCGTGGCCTTCCTGCTCCAGAGTCGTCTCGATTTGGTGGCGGATTTTATCGACCAGTTCCTTGCGGTTGCCGCGGGCGGCGCGCAAGGCGGTTGCGATTCGCGTTGCCCGCATGGGATACAAGGCGCTGAAGCCGAGGTCTTCGAATTCCATGCGCACGGTGTTCATGCCCAGGCGCATGGCAATGGGCGCATAGATATCCAGGGTTTCGCGGGCGATGCGGCTGACTTTATCGGCACTGAGTACACCCAGAGTGCGCATATTGTGCAGCCGGTCGGCCAGTTTGACCAGAATCACGCGGATATCGCGAGCCATGGCCAGGGCCATTTTCTGGAAGTTCTCCGCCTGTTTTTCCTCGAGGGTGGCAAATTCCATCTGCGTGAGCTTGCTAACCCCGTCGACCAGCTCGGCGACAGTGGGTCCGAACTGGCTGCCGATGGACGATTTGTCGATGCCGGTATCTTCAATGACGTCGTGCAACATGGCCGCCATCAGGCTCTGATGGTCCATGTGCATGTCTGCGAGGATACCGGCCACGGCCAGCGGATGGGTCACATAGGGTTCACCACTGCGGCGGATCTGGCCGTAGTGGGCTTGTTCGGCAAAATAATAGGCGCGTCTGACCTGGCTGGACTGCTCTGGATTGAGGTAGCTGCGCAGGGTGGAGTCGAGTGCATCTATGGTCTGCATGGCGATTCAGCGATGGTTAACCATAGATGCCCACAAGTATTACAGGGCCTCGCTGGAACCCATGACCTCAGCCAGTTCTTCCTCGGCCTCGAGCTCATCTTCACGGGTGAGAATTTCCGGGGTGACCAAGCCTTCAGCGATTTCCCTGAGGGCGATAACGGTTGGCTTGTCAGACTCTTCCTGGACCAGCGGGTCTTTGCCACCGGTGGCCATCTGGCGGGCGCGCTTGCTGGCAACCATGACCAGTTCAAAGCGGTTTGCTACGTTCTCAAGACAATCTTCAACAGTGACACGTGCCATTTCTATTCATTTCCCATTGTGAACGCAAGCCGACGTTTTTCTGCCCCGGGACAGATCTCGATGCGTTATTGTTAACTGGATTCCAGCTGCTGCCGCGGCTGGTGATCCAGTGCAGAGCAGGGCATCTCGGCCGGGACAGTACAACTGCGCCGGAAGAACACTAAATTATACCCTAAATCGGTACCGATTGGTCTATGGGGGAAGATCAGCGCCTGAGTGTGAATATTCACCGTTCCCGGGCCAGCCAGTGGGCGCTTTACTGGAGTAGATCTGCCAGCAGGGCCTGCAGCTGCTCAACCTGTCTCGGCGTACGCAAGCGGTGGCAGCTCACAATGGCCTGTAGTTCGGTCAGGGCGATATCGAAATCGTCATTGACCACGAGGTAATCCGATTCCACGTAGTGCGACATCTCCTGTACCGCCTGGTCCATACGGCCCTGGATGATGGCCCGATCATCCTGCCCCCGGGCAGTCAGTCGCTGCAGCAGTGTTTCGCGGGATGGCGGCAGGATGAAGATGGCCTGCGTCGCCGGCATCTGGCGCTTGACCTGCTGGGCACCCTGCCAGTCGATTTCCAGGATGACATCGGTACCGCTGGCCAGCTGCTCTTCTACCCACAACTGTGAAGTGCCGTAAAGATTGCCGAATACCCGGGCATGCTCCAGAAACTCAGTGCGGTCCAGCATCGCGCAGAACTCGGCTTCCTGTACGAAGTGATAATTGACCCCATCTTCCTCACCCGGTCGCCTGGCGCGGGTGGTGTGTGACACCGATACCCGCAGCTGCCCGGTGAGCTCCACCAGAGCGGCGACCAGGCTGGTTTTGCCTGCACCGCTGGGGGCAGAAACGGTATACAGTGTTCCTTTATCACTCATGGGGTCTTGGTCCCGACGGCGGCTTATTCGATATTCTGGATTTGTTCGCGCATTTGCTCTATCAGTACCTTGAGCTCAACGGCATTTTGGGTGGTGCTGCTGGCAACCGATTTAGATGACAGGGTATTGGCTTCCCGATTCAGCTCCTGCATCAGGAAATCCAGGCGGCGCCCACAGGGCCCTCCCTTGTCGAGGGTGCGGGTGACCTCCTCGATGTGTGCCTCCAGACGGTCCAGTTCCTCGTCAACATCGGCTTTTTGGGCCTGTATCACCAATTCCTGCTCCAGCCTGCCCTCGTCGGCGTCTATGGCCAGCTCCCTGATGCGAGCGGTGACGCGATCGCGCTGCTGCTGCATGATCTCAGGCAGGATGGTTCTGGTCGTCGCGACCTCCGTGGCAACCTTGGCCAGTCTGTCCCGGATCATGGCGGCGAGCTTTTCACCCTCCCGCTGCCGATTCTCGACCAATGAGGACATGGCGGCGGCAAACAGCGATTCGACCTGGGCAAACAACGCCTCTTCGGGTTTTTCCTGACCGTGGCAGATGCCCGGGAACTGCAGTAACTCCAGCGGGTTTAAGGCCTGTGCATCTGGCAGCTTGGCCGTCACCTGACTGACCGCCTGCAAAACCGCCTGCAGGCGATCGTGGTTAACATTCAGGCTGCCGCCTTCCTCGCCGCTGGCCTGCACACGCACCAGGCAATCGAGTTTGCCGCGGGCGATAGTGCTGCTGGCCCGGTCGCGCAGTCGACCTTCCAGCGGTCGCAGGGAGTCTGGTAGCTTGAAGGTGCAGTCAAGGTAGCGATGATTGACCGAGCGAACCTCGAGGGTAAGTACGGCATTGTCGGTGGCCAGGCTTTCACGGGCAAAGGCCGTCATACTATTGATCATGGTGTGCTGGTAATTCCCCGCGTTTGAGGATTTCGAGTGTAGCAGTTTGTCCTGTTGGCTCACAGCACCGCCGGACGCTGCAGTGCCGCCGGCACTGCCGTATACTCTCGGGTTTTCCCTGTTTGGAGATTTATTATGGTGCGACCCAGTGGCCGTCAACCCAACCAGCTGCGCGATATCAGTATTACCCGCAATTACACCCGTCACGCCGAGGGTTCGGTTCTGGTTTGCTTTGGCGATACCAAGGTCATATGCACCGCCTCTGCCAATGCCGGTGTGCCGCGGTTCCTGCGCGGCTCGGGTAGTGGCTGGGTCACTGCCGAGTACGGCATGTTGCCGCGCTCCACAGGGTCCCGCATGAACCGCGAGGCCAGTAACGGCAAACAGGGTGGCCGCACTGTCGAGATCCAGCGCCTGATTGGTCGTTCGCTGCGTGCGGCAGTAGACCTCAAGCTACTGGGCGAAAATACCATTACCATTGACTGCGACGTTATCCAGGCTGATGGCGGGACCCGTACGGCCTCTATAACCGGGGCCTGTGTTGCCCTGGTGGATGCGATAAACCACTTGCAACGCGAAAAATTACTGGCAACCGATCCGCTCAAAGAGATGGTAGCTTCGGTATCGGTCGGGGTTTATGAAGGTGTCCCGGTCCTGGACCTGGACTATCCGGAAGACTCGTCGGCTGATACCGACATGAATGTGATCATGGGCGAGTCAGGCGGCTTTATCGAGGTTCAGGGCACGGCTGAAGGCGCGCTCTTTGGCCGTGAGGAGTTGGATGGGATGTTGGATCTGGCGAGCGAGGGCATAGCCAGTCTCATCGCAATCCAGCGAGACGCGCTGGCCGGTTAAGCGGCCTACACCTCTATGTCGTAGTCCATGATGACTGGGGCGTGGCTGGAAAACTCCCGGGACTTGTAGATGGCGCCGTACTCGACCGAGTACTTCAGCCCCTTGGAGATGACCTGGAAGTCGCTGCGCCAGCCGTTTTGGCCGCGGTCGCCGTCGGGCCACCAGGTGAACTCGTCGGCGTCCGAGTTGATTTCCCGGAACGCGTCGACATAGCCCACTTCAAGAACCTCGTCCATCCACTGGCGCTCTTCCGCCAGGAACCCCGGCTTGTTGCTGTTGGCCTCGGTATCCTGCAGGTCACTGGCGGTATGGGCAAACTGCCAGTTACCACAAATGATGAATTCGCGCCGTTTGTTGGTGACCTTCTGCAGGTGGTTTTGCAGCAGGGAATAGAATTCTGACTTGCGCTCCAATTGTTCCTGGTTGCCGTCCTCCGCCCGGGGCGCCAGCAGGCAGCCGACGCTGAGATTTTCGTAGTCGGCCTGGATGTACCGACCTTCCATGTCGAAGTCGGCGAAACCCAGGCCGGTCATGATGGCCTTGGGCAGTGATCGGCAGTAAATAGCCACACCATTGGCTTTGCCGTCCACGTCATCAAAAAAGTAGGCGTTGTAATCCTGTGGAAAGAATTGATCATCCTGCAAGTCATACTCGGAGCACTGCAGGTCCTGGACGCAGATAAAATCGGCATCCTGATCGCTCAGCCACTCGTAAAAACCCTTGCCAGCAGCCGCTTTTATCCCGTCAGCGCTGAAACTGATAATCCTCATTCGTAGTCCCTGTTTACGAGAGCGTGTATCATACCTGAGCCTGCCACGGCACAATACAGCCCGATGCTTTCGGCGACAGCAGTGGAGTAACCGGCAGCGCCAACCGAGTTATTGGCCACCTCCTGTTGCGAAGAGGTGGAGTTTTGCATCGCTGCCGTTCAATAGCGTATAGCATAACCTAAAATAGCGTAATTCCCAGCCCGACAGCGAGTCAAAGACAGCCATGCAAGCTCACCAGAAAGCCTTTATTGAATTGGCCCGGCGTTACGAGGTGCTGAAATTTGGTGAATTCACCTTGAAGTCCGGCCGCCAGAGTCCGTATTTTTTTAACGCCGGCGCATTTGCCAGCGGTGAAGCGCTGGCGGCGCTGGGCCGATGTTACGCCCAGAGCATAGTTGACTCGGGCCTGGAGTTTGATGTGTTGCTGGGTCCTGCCTACAAGGGAATACCGCTTGCTGCAGCGACGGCTATCGCACTGGCTGACGGGCATGGCCGGGATGTCCCGTTCGCCTACAACCGCAAGGAAGCCAAGGCCCACGGCGAGGGCGGTACGCTGGTCGGGGCGCCGCTGGTTGGGCGAGTGTTGGTAATTGATGATGTCATCACCGCAGGTACAGCCGTGCGGGAAGTAATTGCAATGATCGATGCCGCCGGGGCGCAGTTGGCAGGCGTTGCCATAGGTTTGAACCGGCAGGAGCGCGGCGAAGGTGCGCTGTCGGCCATCCAGGAGATTGAGCGCAAGCACGGTATCCCGGTGCTCAGCATCATAGAAATGAGCCATATCATCGACTACCTCGAGGCTGAAGGCGGCGCCGACGAGGCCCTGGTGGGGATGCGCGCCTATCGGGAGGAATACGGGGTCTGAGCTTGTACCCTCCGATTTAACGACTTATATTGCCTTTATGGTGACCTTGCCTCGCATATGCGCCCCCGTGGTCTGTACAGTTTTATTACTGGGCAACCCTCTCGACTCCCTGGCCAGGGAGCTCTACCGCTATACCAATGACCAGGGCAATATGGTTGTCGACTATCAGGTGCCACCCGAATATGTGCCCAAGGGTTACGAAATTCTCAATGAGAAAGGCATGGTAATTGAGGTTGTGCCGCGAGAACTGTCTGAGGAAGAGAAGGCCAATCGTGATATTCAGGTGCGCCTCGAAGAGGAGGCAATGGCTGAGCAGGAGCGATTGCGCGAGTGGGATGAGACCCTGCTGCTGCGATACAGCACCATCGAAGATATCGAGGCGGCCCGGGAGCGGGCGCTAAGCGACCTGCGAATCCGCGTCAGTATCCTCAAGAGCAACAAACGCTCGCTGAAACAGCAGGTTGAAAACTACCAGGCCCAGGCCGCTGACCAGGAGCGACGCGGTCAGCCGGTTGACGTTAAGCACGTCACTGCGATCGAGGACCTGCAGGGGGAAATTGCTATCACCGAATCGGCCATTGTCGACCGACAGGCAGAGATTGCGCAGGTATCGAGTGACTACGAAGCGGATATAGAGCGATTCAGTATGTTATTGGAAGTGGTGGAACTCAGGCGTAGCCTGATGCAGAACGAGTAGCTCAGCTGGCGTAACTGGTGGCTGGTCCCGGGTTGGTCTGGGTGATTGCCTCACGAAAGAAGCCCTGCATCAACAGCCCCCACTGATCCTGCCAGTCGGCGGTTGGCGAGCGCTCGAAACCACTGCGAACAAACTGCGAGATCCTTCCCTCAGCTGCGCTCATCAACAAATTTGCTGCCGCCGGCAACGGGATGGTTGGCCTGATGCCCTCGCGCATTTCGGCTTCCCGGATGACCTGTTTCAGCTGTGTTTCAAAGCGGTCATAGAGCTGCGCCACCCGGCGGTGCAGGCGTTCGGTTTCCCCGGCCAGGGCGTCGCCAGTGAGAATTCGGGTGATACCCGGGTTGCGTTCGCTGAAGGCGAGCAGCAGCAACAACATTTTTTCGCAACGTACGGCGGCTGCCGGCTCTTCATTCAGAATGATAGCGATACGGCTGAACAGGGTGTCCTCGATAAATTCGATGAGGCCCTCGAACATTTTGGACTTGCTGGGAAAGTGTCGGTACAACGCCGCTTCCGATACACCAACCTGTCGAGCCAGGCCGGCCGTGGTGATGCGATCACCCGGGTGGGCTTCCAACATCTGTGCCAGGGATTCGAGAATTTGCTGACGCCGCTGCGATTTCTTGGGAGACATGGTGCTCAGTGTCGGGTCAAGTAGATTGCCATGCTAGCGATTACCCGACACAGCTGCAATAAGTGTTCGCACTTCCGGGCGTATTTTTTCCCGCTTGCCGGTAAAAGTGTCTGCGTGATCAGGTTTTGGTGCCGCGACGATTGGTGATCAGTGTGCCGATGCCTTCATCGGTAAAGACTTCCAGCAGCACTGCATGCGGCACCCGGCCGTCAATGATGTGGGCACTGGCCACCCCGGACTTCACTGCATCCAGGGCGCAGCCGATTTTTGGCAGCATACCGCCGCTGATGGTGCCATCGTCGATCAGGTCGTCTACCTGCCCGGTAGTCAGCCCGGTCAGTATGTCGCCTTCTTTGTCGAGTAAGCCCGAGACATTGGTTAGCAGCATCAGCTTTTCTGCCTGCATAACCTGGGCAATTTTGCCGGCGACCAGGTCGGCATTGATATTGTAGGTGCTGCCGTCTTCGCCCACGCCGATGGGGGCGATGACCGGGATGAAGTCGCTGCCGGTGATCAGGTCCAGCACCTGGGTATCGATTTGCTCGACCTCACCGACGTGGCCGATGTCGATGATTTCAGAGGCGGTTACTCCGGGGCTGTTGCGGGTCACTTTGAGTTTGCGCGCGCGTATCAGCTGGCCATCCTTGCCAGTCACGCCAATCGCCTTACCGCCACTGCGATTGATAGACGAGACGATTTCCTTATTGACGCTGCCGCCAAGGACCATCTCCACCACGTCCATGGTCTGTGCGTCGGTAACACGCATGCCATCAACGAACTCGGTATGGATATTGAGCTTCTCCAGTAGCGAGCCAATCTGGGGGCCACCGCCATGGACTACAACGGGGTTCATACCGACCAGCTTCATCAGCACGACATCGCGGGCGAAGCTGTCGTGTAGCTCCTGGTCCACCATGGCGTTGCCGCCGAACTTGACCACGATGGTCTTGCCGGTGAAGCGCTGGATGTAGGGTAGTGCCTCGGTTAGGACCTGGGCGATATTGAGCGCCGAGGCGCGAGTCAGTGACATAGGGCTGCGTCTGTCCGCGATTTTCGCGGCTCCTAAAAGTTAAGTTCGAGGTCGGGGTCGATCAGCGCGACCTGCGCCCGAAATTCCTGCTGAATGGTCTCCAGAGCTTCCTCACTGTCTGCCTCAAAGCGGGCAGTGAATGCAGCGGTAGTATTGGACGCTCGCAGGAGCCCCCAGCCATCGGCAAAATCTACGCGGATGCCATCGAGGGTATTGATCTTGCCGCTTGAGAAATCGGTTTCGTTGGTGATTCTTCGGATCAAGTCGAATTTGCGGTTCTCCGGGACCGGAATGATGATTTCCGGTGTGTTAACACTGGTTGGGAAAGTGGCCAGGGTGTCGTCCAGAGTGTCGCTATGGGTGCTTAAAATTTCGGCCAGTCGACCGGCGGCATACATGCCATCATCAAAGCCGTACCAGCGCTCGCCGAAAAACATGTGCCCGGAGAACTCGCCGCCCAGGAGCGCGCCGGTCTCTTGCATCTTCTCTTTCATGAAAGCGTGGCCGGTTTTCCACAATACCGGCCTGCCTCCGTAGCGGGTGATTAGCTGGGTCAGGTGCCGGCTGCATTTGACATCGAAAACCACGTCTGCACCGGGGTTGCGTGAGACCACGTCCTCGGCAAAGATCATCAACAGCACGTCTGAGCGAATAATCCGGCCGCTGGGGGTGACAACGGCCAGCCGGTCGCCGTCTCCGTCGAAGGCCACACCGAAGTCGGCCCCCTCGGCCTGCACCGCAGCGACCAGGTCAACGAGGTTGTCCTCGTTACTGGTGTCCGGGGTGTGATTGGGAAAGCGGCCATCCAGTTCGCAGTAAAGGGGTACCACTTCGCAGCCAAGTTCCTCGAACAGCTCCGGTGCTACCCGGCTGGTCGCACCATTGCCGGCATCAATAACCACCTTCAATGGAACGGCAATGGCGATGTCGCTCACTACTTCTTCTATATACGCCGGGACGACATCCTCGCGAATCATACGACCGCTGCCCTTCTTGAACTTGCCAGCGATGACTCGTTCACGGATATCCTGGATACCGCCGGCGGCGATTGTTTGTTGCTTCAGCACGATTTTCAGGCCGTTGTATTCAGCCGGGTTGTGACTGCCGGTAATCATCACCCCCGAGTGACAGTTGAGGTGGCGCGTGGCGAAGTAGAGCAGGGGTGTTGGTACCAGACCGATATCGATCACATCCCTGCCGCACTCCATCAATGCTTTGATCAGGGCGGCCTTGATCCTGGGGCTGGACGTTCGTCCGTCGCAGGCAACGATAATGGTTTGCTCCTCCATCTCGCCGGCGACACTGCCAATCGCGCCGCCGATTTTAGCGACGATCTCATCGGTGAGCTCGGACTGTGCAACACCTCGGATGTCATAGGCCCGGAATATGTGGTCGGGGAAACCCGCCTCCGCTGGCGTGGCCGCCGCGCGACCGCCATCGTCAGTCGAGCCCAGGTCCAGATCGAGACTGTCTTCGTCGCTGTCCAGAATGTTGGCAGACTGGAACATGGGGTTGGTCAGGTCGTCACCAGCGGGGGCCTCGCTGAATTCCACTTCCGGTTGCGCCAACGTGGGCGCACTGGTCTGGCGCAGGGTTCGAAGGGTGGCCCGGCGCAGCTGTTTGGCGATCGTTACCAGCTCCGGTACCGAGACCTCCAGCGGGCTTTTGCGGTCGGCAGCCGCGATGACTTTGTCGACCTGTTGTGACAGCGCACCGGGGAATCGCATGAGCACGACGGCCATGCCCGCCAGCACTGCAATGATTGACAGGGCCATGATAGCCAACAGGTGCCAGGCGGGGATGGCGAGCTCGTTGATCAGAGTGCTGGAGGGGGTAAACGATACCCGCCAGTTGGTTTCTGGAATATCCACGGTGGCGGTGTAGCGTTCGCCATCCTCGCTGCTGCTGCCGCGCTTGGCGATAACAGACTGCGGGCCACTGACGCTGTCGGCCTCCAGGTATTGCAGCACTGAGAATTTGCCCCCCGCGTTGTCCAAAGATTGCAGCGAGTCCACCAGCAGCTGGTTATCGAGCGTGGCAATGATTACCGCCTGGCGATCTTCGATTCGCGGGTGAGAAGCCAGCTGGGCGATGGAACTCAGCCAGCGCCCCTCAAACTGGTAGGACTCGGGTACGGTTTTTTCGCCATTGCCTGCCCGGCGCACCAGGTCGACCTCGATGTGGTTGCGAAGTCCCTGATTGCCGCCTTCGAAGTTAGCCGTTCCCATCTCGCCCATCGGCAGCAGCCGCAGACTGATGGCCTCCGGGAAATAGTCGAGCATGGCCTGTTCGACAAGGGCGATATCCTGGCCCATGTCATTGGCGATGGCCTGCAGGGCCAGGGGTGACCTGGCAGCACCGGCGAGGCGCTCGCTCATCCCTGTTAAGACACGCTGGATCGAGGTCGCCTGTTGTGCGGCGAAGGATTGGGCGACCCGGCTCAGTTGTTGGTCGTTGACGCCAGGATCGCGAATGAGGACGAGATAAGCAAAGCCCAACAATGCCGGTACCAGGGCCACCAGCAGCCCAAGCATAACGGCACTGCGCAGCGCATTGCCCTTGGCCATGATTCCCTGGGGTTTGGCCGCTTCCTTTTTCTTCTTTTTTTTATCTGGTTTCAGCATCCGGGCAGAATCGATGATAACTGGTCCGATCAATCATATTACGCTGCGCCTTTTTCTGAAATGCGCAAGGCTGGTTTATTTGGACTTTCGCCTAGTCGCTGGCGCTCCGTTCGGCAATTTTGGCGATAATCTGGCTGGCGATGATGCTTTTCCTCGCCTGTGGCAGAGACTGCTCGCCCCCCGGCCAGACCAGTGTCACTGCATTTTCGTCACTGTTGAACCCGATAGCCTGGTTAGCGACGTCGTTTGCCACGATCAGGTCGAGTCCCTTGTCCTCCAGCTTGCCACGGGCATAGGTGATCACATCGGTGGTCTCGGCAGCAAAGCCGACCGTGAAGGTCCCTTCACCGCCGCCGGCCACCGTGGCCACGATGTCCGGGTTGCGAACCAGCTCGAGAGTCATCGATTCGCCCTGCTTCTTAATTTTTTGAGACTGCTGTTGCGACGGTCGGTAATCTGCCACGGCGGCGCAGGCGATGAATACATCACATTCGGGCACCAACAACATGCTCTGCTGCAGCATCTGGTCTGCGCTCTCAACATCGATGCGCGTGACGTGCTCGGGGGTGGCCAGTGCCACCGGGCCGGCAATCAGTGTGGTTTGCGCGCCAGCATCGACCGCTGCCTGGGCCAGGGCGAAACCCATTTTCCCCGAGCTGTGATTGGAGATGTAGCGCACTGGGTCCATAGCCTCCCGGGTGGGCCCGGCGGTAATAACCACCCGTTTTCCGGCGAGTGCACCACTGCTGAAGCAGGCGGCGGCTCGCTCGGCAATAATATCCGGTTCCTCCATGCGCCCGGGTCCCACGTCGCCACAGGCCTGCTCGCCCTGAGCGGGGCCGACCAGGGTGATGCCGCGCCCCAACAGGGTGGCGCAGTTCTCAACCGTCGCCTGGTCGTGCCACATTTGCTGGTTCATGGCCGGCGCGAGCATTACCGGTGCAGCCGTTGCCAGGGCAACAGTGGTCAGCAGGTCATCGGCCCTGCCGTTGGCCAATCGCGCGATCAGGTCGGCCGTTGCTGGTGCGATCAGCAGCAGATCTGCCCAGCGGCCCAGTTCGATATGGCCCATCCCCAGCTCGGCCTCTTCGTCGAGCAGCTCGGTATGGACAGGTTGGCCTGACAGGGCCTGCAGGGTAAGCGGCGTAATAAATTCCTGTGCACCGCGGGTCATGATGACCCGCACGCTGGCGCCGTGGTTCTGTAACAGCCGTACCAACTCGGCGGACTTGTAAGCGGCGATGCCGCCACTGACACCCAGCAGAACATTGCGATTGAAAAGATGTGCCATTTCTTCTCCCGGCTTGGGACAATAGCATTTGGGGAACGAAAGATACCACCCCACCAGCGCTTTTGACACAGGCCGTATATCGACTCACGGAGGAGTGATTATGGCAACACGCCGCCGGATTGGTGCAGACCAACCCAGGGACAAACTGCTGGCCAGCGGCGTCAAGACGCTGTCCGATGCCGAACTGTTAACACTTTTGTTACGTACTGGCCGTAAGGGAGCTGAGAGGTTGGCGGTGGCTACGGAGCTGTTGCTGAAATTTGACGGACCGGCCGGGCTGTTGGCCGCCGAAGCGTCCCGGTTGCTCGCCGTTGCTGGCATGGGCAAGGGCAACCTGGTGCTCCTGCAGGCCGCCAGTGAGCTGGTGCGGCGCAGCGCGGAACAACGACTGCGCGATGACGAGGCCCTGACCAGTCCCGCCCAGACCAGGCGCTTCCTCCAACACCACCTTGGCGCCCGCGACAGGGAAGTATTTAGCTGTCTTTTCCTGGATAGCCAGCACCGCTTGCTGCGCTGTGAAGACCTGTTCCTGGGAACGCTGGATGGGGCTGCTGTCTATCCACGGGAGGTTGCGGTGCATGCGCTACGCTACCGGGCGGCGGCGGTGATACTGGCTCACAACCACCCCTCCGGGGTGGCAGAGCCCAGTACCGCCGACAGGCGTATCACCGAGAGACTTTGCGCGGCACTGGCTTTGCTGGACGTCCGGGTTCTGGATCACGTGATAATCGGCCGTGGTCCGGCCTTTTCATTTGCCGAGCAGGGACTAATCTAGCCCTGCTCCCTCCCCCGGGGATCGCCGCCAGCGCTTGCCTTGCCAGGGGGGTTCTGGTATAAAGTCGCGCTCCGCGAGGCAGGGGTCCTGAAGTGACCTGCTTACGCTCCTGAGTATTAACGAAATTCCCGTGTTTTGGGGAGAGGAATCATGGCCAGAGTTTGTCAGGTTACGGGTAAGCGCCCGGTAACCGGAAATAACGTATCACATGCAAAGAACCGCACCCGTCGTCGGTTTTTGCCCAATCTGCACAAGCATCGTTTTTGGGTAGAGTCTGAGAAGCGCTTTGTCTCGCTGCGTGTATCCAGCAAGGGCATGCGTATCATCGACAAGAAAGGCATCGAGCAGGTGCTGGAAGATATGCGCGGTCGCGGCGAGAAAGTCTAAGCCGGTACGGATAAAGGAGAGAAGCAATGAGAGAAAAAGTCAGAATGAATTCGTCAGCCGGTACAGGGCACTTCTATACCACTGACAAGAACAAGCGCACCACTCCGGACAAACTGGAAATGAAAAAGTATGATCCAGTGGCCCGTAAGCACGTGATGTATAAGGAAGGCAAAATCAAGTAAGTTTTGCCAGAGCTTGTGTCTTCCAAACCCTGGCTGAAGCCGGGGTTTTTTGTTTCTGGTGGTCCTCTTTCGACCGTGGCAGACAATGACAGGGGTGCATATTGCCCGAATTACCGGAAGTAGAAACGACCCGCCGTGGCGTCCGGCCTTACAGTGAGGCCGCGCAGGTGGTGGATGTGGTGGTTCGGGACCGCCGATTGCGCTGGCCGATACCCTCCGATCTGGGCCAGAAACTGATAGGCCAGAGAGTCGAAAGAGTCGACCGGCGAGCCAAATACCTGTTGTTCAGAACCTCCGCAGGCACTTTGTTGGTTCACCTGGGTATGTCGGGATCGTTGCGCGTCATGGATGTGGCTGATCCGCCTTTGCGCCACGATCACTTTGATATTGTGTTCGATAATGGGCGCTGTTTGCGCTACAACGACCCTCGGCGTTTTGGTTGCTGCCTGTGGCTGGAGCCGGACGAGGTCCACCCGCTACTGTCCCACCTGGGGCCTGAGCCCCTGTCCGATGCGTTTACCGGGGCCCTGCTGTATCGCCTCTCCCGCCGGCGTAAAGGGCCGGTCAAGAACTTCCTGATGGACGGAAAAGTCGTCGTTGGCGTTGGTAATATTTACGCTAACGAAGCGCTCTACCTGGCGGGTATTCGTCCCGACAGGGCGGCGGGGCGGATTTCACTGGCACGCTATGAGCGTCTTGCGTTTTTCGTAAAGCAAGTGCTTACTTCGGCTATAGAGCAGGGGGGTACTACATTACGCGATTTTGTCGGGGGTGATGGTAAGCCGGGTTATTTCGCCCAGCAGCTGTTTGTGTATGGCCGCGGCGGGCAGCCCTGCAAGGCCTGCGGCACGACCTTGCGCGAGCTGCGGCTAAGTCAGCGAATCTCTGTTTACTGCGTGACCTGCCAGCGTTGATGCGGCTACACTGTAGGAAGCTTAGGGGAACGGGGATATATCCCGGGAGTGAATGATGAGAATAAAAGAAGTCACGCGGCGACTGACCGCAGTGTTGTTAATGTCTCTACTGGCGCTGCCACAGGTATTGTGGGCGCAGGAAGCTATCGATGACAGCCCAAATGAATTCGCCATGGTGGGCGACCTGCTGGTGGCGCGGCCTATCGGACTGGTGATGACGGTTGGTGGAACGGCTGTGTGGTTGGTAAGCCTGCCGTTTACGCTGTTGGCCGGACATGCCGGAGAAGCAGCGGAGACGCTGATCCTCGGTCCAGGGGAAACCACGTTCATGCGTTGTCTGGGTTGCCGGGATACGGGCTACACCTACAAAGACGTCGAGAAGAACCGCGAAAGCAAGGAAAAGGACGAGTCCTGATCCCGCAGATCTAAACTACCCGGCGCTCAGGCAAATCGCTGCTTGAGTGCTGCGGCTACCTGGTCAGGTACAAACGGAGTGATATCTCCATCCAGGGCGGCGATTTCTCGCACCAGGCTGGAAGAGATATAGGACAAGTGCTCCGAAGGAGTGAGAAAGATACTCTCGAACTCCGGCCACATCGCACGATTCATATTCGCCAATTGAAATTCGTATTCGAAATCCGCAACCGCACGCAGCCCGCGCAGTACGCAGTTGGCGCCCTGACTGCGGGCAAAGTCGGTAAGCAGGTTGCTGAAACCGACAACTTCGACGTTTTCCACATGAGACAGTGATTGCTGGCACAGAGCGACTCGTTCTTCGAGGTTGAATAGCGGTGTTTTTTTCTCACTGTGGGCGATTGCGACGACAACCCGATCGAAGAGCCTGGCGGCGCGCTCGGTGAGGTCAACGTGGCCGTTGGTAATCGGGTCGAAAGTGCCCGGGTAAATCACGGTTTTTGTTTTCATGAGTTTGCTCGAGGCACCTTAAAAGTCGATCGATGGTAAACAATTTGAAATTTTCGCACAAACACCGGTCAAGCCGACCGGTTTGCCGCGAGCAAACGGTAACTCACCCCGCCGCTTTGTTTTTCCCGGAACACTGACCACCCATCGGGCAGCGGTGGCTCCGGTTCGTCCTTCGCGGTCTCCAGATACACAAGCGCGCCCGGCGTCAGCTGTTCACTGCCGGCTAGCAGAGCCAGGGTGCCACCAGCGAGACCGGCGGAAAACGGTGGGTCGACGAAGACGATATCGTAAGGTTCATTGGCACTGGTAATAAAGTCGCCTGCTGCTGCCTTCGTGCAGCGTCCCCGGTCTTCGGCCGCTAACCTAGCCAGGTGTTCGCCGATGTCGGCCAGTGCGCCCGGGTTGGTATCGACAAAGTCACAATAGCCTGCGCCGCGTGACAGTGCTTCCATGCCGAGGGCGCCGCTACCGGCGAAGAGGTCGACACAGCGGGCGTCGTGCAGAAACGGCGCCAGCCAGTTGAACACGGTTTCCCTGATCCGGTCGGTTGTAGGGCGCAAACCGGGTGCGGCATGAAAGGCCAGCTTGCGGCCACGCCACTGCCCACCAATGATTCGCAGGTGGCTGGGTTTTATGTCAGCCTGCCTGCCCGGACCCTTCCGTGCCATTTCTTCGCCCTGTGCAAGAGTGTTAGGATAGTCGCTGTCACCTGCGCCCGTGCCAGGCGCGCCACTTGCGAACTCTAGCACGACCGATATGAAGTTTTTCAAACGAAAAAAGCCTGACGATCCGGCACAGCCCACGCCTGTCACCGAGACTGTGCCGGCGGAACATGCGCCGTCGGTGCTTGTATCCGCGCCTCCCATCCCGGAAGCCCCGAATGTTGTGGATCCGGCCGCTGTGGAACAGGCCCCCGTGGAACAGGCCCCCGTGGAACCAGCTCCCGAGATGGAGCCGGTCGATCAAACAACGGCCGACGCACAGGAGGCTATTGCTTCCGAGGTCACGCAGGCGCCGGTGGATGATGGCGAGAGCGGGTTTTTTCAACGACTACGCCGCGGTTTGGGCCGCACCAGTGACAACCTGGTACAGGGCATGGGTACCTTGTTCCTGGGACGCAAGGAAATCGATGCCGAGCTTCTGGAGGAACTTGAATCTCAGCTGCTGCAGGCCGATGTCGGGGTCGAGGCCACCGTTGAGATTATCGGGCGACTGACGCAACGTGTATCGCGCAAGGAGCTGACCAGCCCGGAGGCATTGCAAGAGGCCCTCAAGTTGGAGCTGCTGTCGCTGCTGGAGCCCTGTGAGGTACCGCTCGTTGTTTCTGGCAAGAGCCCATTTGTCATATTGATGGTCGGCGTAAACGGGGTTGGCAAGACCACCACCATCGGCAAGTTAGCCCGGCGTTACCAGGCTCAGGGCCTGTCGGTAATGTTGGCTGCCGGCGACACCTTCAGGGCAGCCGCGGTCGAGCAGTTGCAGGTCTGGGGTGAGCGTAACAACGTTCCCGTTGTGGCACAGCATACGGGCGCTGATAGCGCATCTGTTGTTTTCGATGCCCTGCAGGCTGCCCAGGCAAGGGGTATCGATGTGCTCATAGCCGATACGGCTGGCCGGTTGCACAATAAAGATAACCTGATGGATGAATTGCGCAAGGTGGTCCGGGTGATGGGTAAGCTGGACGTCGCTGCCCCCCATGAAGTGATGCTGGTGCTGGATGCCGGCACTGGCCAGAATGCCCTGGCCCAGGCCAGTAATTTCCAGGATGTGGTGGGTGTGACAGGCCTGACCCTGACCAAGCTCGACGGTACCGCCAAGGGCGGCATCATTTTTGCGATCGCCCGCAAGCTCGGGCTGCCCATTCGTTACATTGGCGTTGGCGAAGGTGTTGAAGACCTGCGGCCGTTCAAGGCGCAGGACTTTATAGCCGCGTTGTTTTCCCGGGATGACAGCGCTGCATGATCCGTTTTGACCGGGTCAGCAAGCGCTACGAAGAGGGGCACGATGCCCTGCGGGAAATTTCTTTCGAAATCGGTCGCGATGAACTGGTATTCCTGACCGGTCATTCAGGGGCTGGCAAGAGCACGTTGTTGCGCCTGATCATGTTGATGGAGCGGCCCAGCCGCGGTCAGGTGTTTGTCAATGGGCAGAACCTGACCGCCCTTGGCTCCAGGGCCATTCCCGGGCATCGCCGTAATATCGGCGTGGTATTCCAGAACCACCAGTTACTGTTCGATCGCAGTGTCTTCGACAATGTGGCACTGCCGATGATTATCTCGGGCTACGATCACCGGGAGGTAAGTCGCAGGGTGCGTGCGGCGCTGGATAAGGTAGGCCTGCTGGAGCGTGAACGGGCACTGCCGGTAACGCTGTCCGGTGGCGAGCAACAGCGGGTCGGTATTGCCAGAGCTGTGGTTGGCCGGCCATCGATACTCCTTGCCGACGAGCCCACCGGCAACCTGGATCCCGCGCTGTCGGCGGAGATCATGGCCCTGTTCGAGGAATTCAGCCAGGTAGGGGTGACGGTACTCATAGCCAGTCATGACCTGGCCCTTATTTCACGCCTGCATCACCGTATCATTACGCTCAGGGAGGGCCGCCTGGTGAGCGGTTCGGCAACGTGATGGGTCGCAAGACTAACTCGGCGCCCCGCCGGGATGGCGCCAGCCAGAGTCGGGCGCGCTGGCGCGACCACTATAACGCCTGGCTGCGCCATCACCGCCTGTCGGCGGCGGACAGTCTGGTGAGGGTGATCGACAATCCCGCAGCCAGCGTGATGACCTGGTTGGTTATTGGTATCGCCCTGGCATTGCCGGTGGCCCTGAATGTGGCGCTGGACAATGCCGACTCGCTGAGCGCGCGGCTGGATAGCCCGGCGCAGATCTCCCTGGTCCTGCGAGACGACCTGGCCGAGCAAAAAGTTAGAAGCTTCCAGGAAGAGCTGGAGCAGCGCGAGGATACTGCCGCACTGGTGTTTGTTTCCAGCGATCAGGCGCTGCAGGAATTCCGGGACCTGTCGGGGTTTGCTGATGTTTTGGGCAGCCTGGACCAGAACCCCTTGCCCCATCTGCTGCTGGTATCCCCCGCCGAGCAGCTCGGTGATGCCGAAATCCAGGTATTGCGAGCTGAGCTGGAGTCCTACCCGGAAGTCGCTGAAGCGGTGTTGGACATGGCCTGGCTCCAGCGGCTGAACACCCTGATGGAGTTGAGCCGGCGATTGGTACTGGCTCTGGCGGTTGTGCTGGTATTGGGTGTGGTGCTGATCCTGGGCAATACCATCCGTTTGGCCATAGAGAACCGGCGCGAGGAGATTGTTATCGTCAAGCTGGTAGGTGGAAGTAACGCCTTCGTGCGCCGGCCGTTTCTCTATACGGGGCTATGGTATGGCGTCGGTGGTGGGGTGGTCGCGGCACTGCTTGTAGTGACCGCCCTGTGGTTTCTGGACACGCCGGTACAGCGGTTGGCCGAGCTCTACCAGAGCAGCTTCAGGCTGTCAGGCCTTGGCGTGATGGGTAGCCTGAACCTGGTGCTGGTGGGGGGCCTGTTGGGACTGGCCGGCGCCTGGGTTGCAGTTTCACGACATCTCGGCGATATTGAGCCTCGGTAAGTGGTAACTCTCTGATTAATAAGCATTAAATAGGTTTTTTTGTGCTCCCGGGTGGAACTTTCTCGAAATTAGCACTCTAATAGAATGAGTGCTAAAATTGGCACCTTACTGGGGAGATCTAGAGATGAGCAATAGTTTACAGCCTTTTGAGCAATTGGTTCCGGGAGCTAACCTGGCCGCCTATGTGCAGGCCGTCAGCGCTATTCCCATGCTCAGCCAGGAGCGCGAGCAGGAACTTGCCCGAGATCTGTTTTATAATGACAACGTGGATGCGGCCCGTGAAATGGTCATGGCGCACCTGCGATTCGTTGTCCATATCGCTCGCAGCTACTCCGGCTACGGGTTGGCCGAGGCTGACCTGATCCAGGAGGGCAATGTTGGCTTGATGAAGGCGGTGAAACGATTCGACCCGGAAAAGGGCGTTCGCCTGGTGTCGTTTGCCGTGCACTGGATCAAGGCCGAAATGCACGAATACATCCTGCGCAACTGGCGCATCGTAAAAGTTGCCACCACCAAGGCCCAGCGCAAGCTGTTCTTCAATCTGCGCAGCGCCAAGAAGACACTTAGCTGGTTGAGCGCAGACGAGGCGCAGGCTGTGGCCGATGATCTGGGTGTCGACGTTAAGGAAGTCCACCGTATGGAGGGTCGCCTGACCAGTCGGGACATGGCGTTTGATGCCCCGGTTGACAGTGACGATGACGATAGCTGGCAGGCACCACAGTATTATCTGGAAGACCTCAGCAGCAATCCTGCCGATTCTGTCGAGTCACAGGATTGGAAGGAAAACAGCGAGCAGCAGCTCTACCATGCCCTGGCCGATCTCGATGATCGCAGCCGCGATATTCTGGCGCGACGGTGGTTGGCCGAAGAGAAGTCTACCCTCCATGAGCTGGCAGCTGAGTACGGTATTTCGGCCGAGCGTATTCGCCAGCTGGAACAAAATGCGATGAAAAAGCTTCGGGTGGCAATCGCCGCCTGACACTGTGCGGGCAGTTACGGCTGCCCGCCGGTCTCTGACTGAGCTACACTGCCATTATGGCTAACCTGTTTATCTCCCTCGCCGCTTTTTGCGCCATGCTCGCTGTTGCTTTTGGCGCTTTCGGAGCACATGCCCTGAAAGGCCGACTGGATACCTATGCACTGGGCGTATTCGAAACGGCGGTCCAGTATCACTTTATGCACAGCCTGGCCCTGCTGGCGGTAGGTATACTGGCGTTGAGTCAGCCCCACACAGTACTACTCAAAAGTGCGGGCTGGTTGTTCCTTGTCGGCATCGTAATTTTTTCAGGTAGTCTCTACTGTCTCAGCCTCACCGGCCTCAAGTGGTTGGGTGCCATCACACCACTGGGTGGACTGTGCTTTATAGCCGGCTGGGCTTGTCTTACCGTGGTCGGCTGGAAACTGGTGGTCTAGGCCGGTCGGCCGGCACCCACGCTATGAACGAAGCTGACAAGCGACGCCCCATTCGCAGCTATGTATTGCGCGCCGGACGGATGACCGAGGGGCAACAGCGTGCTTTTGACGACAACTGGCAGCGCTGCGGTCTGACCGTATCCGACGACTTACTCGATTATCAGCAAGCCTTTGGCCGCGATGGCCCTGTAGTGCTGGAGATTGGCTTTGGTATGGGCCAATCACTGGTCGAAATGGCGGCGGCGGCTCCGGACAAGAATTTTATCGGTGTGGAAGTGCACCGTCCCGGGGT
>CALJFL010000058.1 GCA_938074135.1 uncultured Halieaceae bacterium
AACCCTGATTGCGGTGGAGGAGTCCTGCCAGCGGGCCTTCGCCAAACAGGACAAGGAAATCTGGGCCAACGTGGAATTCTACAAGGGCGCTGTCTTCCACAGCCTGGGCTTACCGGCTAATTACTTCACGGCCATGTTCGCCATGGCCCGGGTTTACGGTTACATCGCCCACTTTCTCGAGTTTCGACAGGACAGCCGCCTGATCCGTCCACGCGCCCGCTACCGGTCGGATAACGCCACCGACTTGATTAAAAAGGCACCAGTGGGGCGCTTTGGCTAGCTGGCTTGCGCCTGTGCGAGTTCTGTCTGCATCTGCTCGCGCATGACAAATTTCTGGATTTTGCCGGTCACTGTCATGGGGAACTCTTCGACAAACCGAACATAGCGAGGGATTTTGAAGTGCGTGATCTGGCCTTTGCAAAAGTCCTTCAAGGCCTGCTCGCTCAAGGTGGCGTCCGGGTGTAGCTGCACCCAGGCACAAACCTCTTCACCCATTTTTTCATCGGGTACACCAAATACCTGGACTTCGGCAATCGCCGGGTGGGTATACAGAAACTCCTCCACTTCGCGTGGATAAATGTTTTCGCCACCACGAATCAACATATCCTTGATGCGACCAACAACCTGGACATAACCCTCAGCATCCATCACGCCGATATCACCCGAGTGTAGCCAGCCCGCCGGGTCGATGGTCTCGCGAGTACGCTCCTCGTCATTCCAGTAGCCGCGCATTACCGAGTAACCACGGGTACAGATCTCGCCTTTCTCACCTGGGGGTACGACCCGGTCATGCTCGTCAACAATCTTGATCTCTACCCATGGCACCGCGCGGCCTACCGTTTCGGTACGCTTCTCCATGGAGTCGTCGCGCAAGGTCATATGGTTCACGGGACTGAGCTCTGTCTGCCCATAGGCGATCAGGACGTCTTCCATATTCATCTGCGCAATAACCCGCTTCATCACCTCCACAGGACAGGGGGCACCCGCCATGATTCCGGTGCGCAGGCTGGCAAGGTCATAGTCAGCAATGTCGGGCACATCCAGCTGTGCAATAAACATGGTGGGCACGCCGTGCAAGCCCGTACATCGCTCAGCTTGCACCGCCGACAGGGTGGCCTCTGGCTCAAAAGACGGAGCCGGGTAAACCGCCGTGGCACCGTGGCTCAGACAAGCCAGATTGCCCATCACCATGCCGAAACAGTGATAGAGCGGAACCGGGATACACAGTCGGTCCTGATCGGTGAAGCCCATACCCTGCGCACACAGGTTGCCGTTATTAAGAATATTGCAGTGGGTCAGGGTTGCGCCCTTGGGGGAACCCGTGGTGCCGCTGGTGAACTGGATGTTGATCGGGTCGTCGGGGCGCAGAGTGGGCTTCAGCGCCTGCAGCTGCTGTAACTCCGTGTCGCCGCCCATGTCGAGAACATCATTAAAATTCAACATACCGGAAGTTGCCGCCTCACCCATGCGGATAACCATCTCAAGATGGGGCAGTTTGTGCGCCTTCAACTTGCCGGGGGCACGGTCGGCCAACTCCGGTGCGAGATCCTGCAGCATTTTTAGGTAATCACTGTTCTTAAACTGCTCGGCAGTAACCAGTGCCCGGCACTCAACCTTGTTGAGGGCGTACTCCAACTCGTAGAGTCGATAGGCAGGATTGATGCAAACCATAATGGCGCCGATTCTGGCAGTGGCATACTGAACCAGAGCCCACTCGTAACTGTTTGGCCCCCAGATACCGACCCGGTCTCCGGTGCGAATGCCCAGTGCCAACAGGCCCGTAGCCAGGTTATCTATTTGCTCGCGAAACTCGCTGTAGGTCCAGCGCACGTCCTGGTGACATACAACCAGCGCTTCGTTGTCGGGATACCTGTCCGCGACGCGGTCCAGGCAATCGCCAATGGTCTCGTAAATAATCTGCGAACTCGACTCGCCGCAGTAATAGCTTTGTGACAGGGCGGTCATTACAACGACCTCTAAAAAACCTCAGGACTGGAAGTATTGACCAGTTTCGGTAATTTCGCCTGTTTAATCGGGTAAATCGGTTGTCTCTAACGCCTTGAATATCGCGTCAGCGGGTTCGCTGACACCCTGGAAAGCTGCACAACATTTCGAACATCAGGTTGGCCGCCAGCAGCGAGGTGTTGCCGGAGGTATCGTAGGGCGGCGACACCTCTACCAGGTCAGCACCCACCAGGTTAAGGCCCCAGCAACCGCGGATCACTTCAATACCCTGTGAGGCGGTGAGGCCCCCGGGCTCAGGCGTACCGGTACCTGGCGCTACGGACGGATCCAACCCGTCTATATCGAAACTGAGGTAGGTTGGAGTATCGGGACCAATCTGCTGACGTACTTCCGCCATCAGGGGCTGCAGTGATTGGTACCAGCAGTCCTCGGCAGGTACAACGCGAACACCTCGGTCACTCGCCCAGTCGAAATCTGCTGCCGAATAGCCCGTAGTTCGCAAACCGATCTGTACCATTTTATGAGGATCCACCAGCCCTTCCTCAATCGCACGGCGAAAGATCGTCCCGTGCGTAATCGGCTCGCCAAACATGGCGTCATTGGTATCCGAATGTGCGTCCACATGCACCAGCGCGACCGGCCCATGCTGCCTGGCCACGGCTCGCAGGATCGGCAGGGCCACCGTGTGGTCCCCCCCCATCGCCACCGTCTTGGCGCCGGTTGCAAGCACCTCGTCAAAGTACCGCTCGATAATTCCAATGGAGTCC
>CALJFL010000059.1 GCA_938074135.1 uncultured Halieaceae bacterium
GGATCAGCTGGCGCGGGCTACCGGCTCGGCGGCGCTCAAGTCCATATAGCGCTGCAGGTAATAGGCCTCGTCACCATAGAGTCTGGCCAGCAGGTGAATGCGCTTGAAATAGTGGCTCACCGCCAGCTCATCAGTCATTCCGATACCACCGTGCAGCTGCACGGCCTGCTGGGACACCAGCCGCCCAGCCTCGGCTAACTTGACCTTGAGCGCGGCACAGGCCAGCGATGATTCAGCAGAGCCCTCGGCCATCTTGATAGCCGCGTAGTAGAGCAAGGAGCGCATCTCCTCAATCTTCAGGTACATTTCGGCCATCCGGTGCTGCAGTGCCTGAAACTTGCCAATAGGCTGCCCAAACTGTTCCCGGGTACGCGTGTATTCAACGGTATCGTCCAGCAAGACCTGCATGGCGCCAAGCGCTTCGGCCCCCATGGCAATAATAGATTCGTCGATAACCGATTCCATCAACGCCACGCCCTCGCCCGCTGCGCCGAGCAAGCTGGCAGCATCGAGTTGCACGTTATCAAAGCTGATATCAGCGCCCAGACTGCCGTCCACCAAATGCACTGCCTGGCGATTGACGCCCGCTGCCGATGCATCAACGAGGAACAGAGACACCCCCTCACCCGCGATACTGGCGCTGACCACCAGGTGGTCGGCGCAATGCCCGTTCAACACAGCGAGCTTGCTTCCGGTGAGCTGATAACCACTGTCGTCCCTCTGGACGCTACTGGCCACCGCACCGAGGTTGTAGCTGGCGGTCTCAGCAAAGGCGAATGCCCACTGCTGGCTGCCGTCGATAATACCGGGGATGAAGCGCTGCTGTTGCTCGGGGGACCCGCCACGACGCAAAAAACCGCCGCCGGTAATTACCGTGGGCAGATAGGGCTCACGCATCAGACCGCGACCCAGAGCCTCGCAGATAACCATGACATCCACTGCGGTGCCGTCTATTCCGCCCTGGGCTTCCGTAAACGGTACACACAGCCAACCGAGCTCCGCATACTGCTGCCAAACTGCTGCATCAAAGCCCAGCTCGCTGCGAGACAGGCGACGATGCCGTTCGACGTCACTGACATCGCCAACGAGGCGGTCGATACTGTCCTTTAAAAGACCCTGTTCTTCCGAAAGTGAAAAATCCACAGATAACCCAACCGATTGAGTGAAAACGCCAATAATACCGGCGCTTAAGCAAGCGGCTATGCTAGCAAACGGCCCCGCCCAAAACAATCAGGCCTTACTGTTTTCTATGGCTGCAAACTAGCCTAGACTCAGCGGCGGTGCGCAGGGTGCGACAGATAACAATGCAAACGACGGAAAGCCAATGGATCTTGGAATAGCGGGTAAGAAAGCACTGGTCAATGGTGGCAGTGCTGGATTGGGCATGGGCAGTGCACGAGCACTGGCCGCCGAAGGCGTAGAGCTCTACATCAGCGCGCGCGGGGAGGACCGATTAGAGGCAACGGCGGAGGCAATTCGCCGCGATACCGGCGCCGAGGTCATAGCCATCGTCGCCGATCACGCCAGTGAAGCGGGGCGCGAAAAAATACTGACAATCTGTCCCGATCCCGACATTCTGGTCGGCACCTGCTCCCCGGCTCCCTTTACCCCGGACTTTCGCGACGTTACCGTCGACCAGTGGCACGAACACCTGGCCACTGGCCTGATCAGTCCTGTTGAATTTATCCGCGCTACCATAGACGGCATGTGCGACCGCGGCTTCGGTAGAATCGTCAATATATCGACGGGGGCGACCAAGTTTCCCGCCGAGATACGCTTGCTATCAGGGCCACCGAGAGCTGCGCTGTCCAACTACACGGTAGCGGTGGCGAAGTCTGTCGCCCGGCACAACGTCACTATTAACAACCTGCTTCCCGGGATGCACCACACTGCCGCTGCCGAACAACGCTTCGGACAAATGGCCAGGGAACGGGGCAGCAGCTACGACGAAGTCGTAACAGATTGGATTAAGGAGTGGCGCATTCCCGCGGAAAGATTTGGCAACATAGATGATTTCGGCGCTATCTGTGCACTATTCTGCAGCCAGCACGCTAACTACCTCACTGGCCAGAACCTGGTGGTCGACGGTGGGGCAACCAACGCTACCTTTTGATGTCAAGGCAGGAGAACAACGTGACTGATGCAGCACCCTTCAACTACCGCGATGGTGATAGCGACTGCCATGGCTTCATCTACCGCCCCGACAGTGATGCAAGGAGCCACCCGATTGTCCTGGTCTGCCCAGCCTGGGACGGCCTTGTCCAGGAGGTACATGACAAGGCGAAAAAGCTGTCTGCGGAAGGCTACATTGCCGTCGGCGTCGACATACTGGGCGGCGGGCAAACGCTGGTGGACTTCGCCGACCTGCAACCAGCACTGGACCCGTTTCTAAGCGATCGCGCCATGTTATTGCAAAGACTGCAGGCCGCGGTCACCGCAGCCCGGGATATCGAGGGCGCCGATTCGTCGCGGCTTGGCGTTGTTGGCTACTGTTTCGGCGGCCTTTGCGCACTGGACCTGGCACGTTCCGGCAGCGGCATCAGTGCCGCTGTCTCACTGCACGGCGGACTGACGACCAACGGTCTGGGCGATATCCCCATCGAAGCAAAGGTGCTGGTATTGCACGGCCATGATGACCCCATGGTACCGCCGGAACAGGTGGCAGAATTTCAGCGGGAAATGACAGCGCGCGGAGCGGACTGGCAGCTGGTCAGTTATGGCAATACCTTACACTCCTTCACCCGACCGGATGCCAACGCGCCGGAGATGGGCATCGCCTATAACGCGCTCACCGACCGCCGCTCCTGGCGGGCGATGTGCAACTTCCTCGAGGAGACCCTGAAGGCCTAGCGACCTCAGGCCAGCCCCGAAATCATTCAGCTCCGGCGACCTTCGATATAGTCGTCGACGAGCTCGTGTAGTCGCGATACACGGCTTTCCTGGCCAGACAGGTAAGAGCCCTTATAGCCACGAGAGTGCATGGCTTGCTGTTGCGCCGGGAAAATAGACATATCCTGATCGATCGTCAGCCCCATGGACTTTTCCCCGGGCTCGAACAGTTCGTGGTTCACAACGGCATCACGCTCGACCAGGCCCGCTGTCGTTCGTACCGGGTCAGTCATGCCCTCGGGCGCCGGCGCGTACCACCAATTGTCGAACAGGCACTTTTCAGGATCGGTGGGGTGTGGTCGTGTGCGCAGAAAGTGGAAGCCGTCCACCCAGACTGACACTGCAAAATTGGGGAACAGCGTGTAGTGATAAGCATCGGTCAGTTGGCTGTCGTTAAGATTGTTAAAGTAGGTATAGCCACGCTCGGGGCCCAGCTTTCTGCGGGCGCGCTGCAGCGCTTCACGGGTCGCCTCACCGCGACCGGTAAAGTCGGCCGGATCGAGACCCCAGTCAGCCAGAATGCTTGCCAGGGGTTCACCGATGAGTCCGACCTTGTCGATCGCCGGCCCCGCATAGCCGCCCAACATAATCATCCGACTGTGGCCCTCGTCAGCCATATCAAAGCGCGTGGTCTTGTAATTCGTATCGATGCCTGAGTGGATGCGCAGTTTCTCCGCAGGCTCACCGGCAGGACGATGCACTGTATTGACGTGATACGACTCATTGAAATTGTCCATCACGACTTTCCAGTTCACCGGTGCGATGGTGGAGGTGGCTTGATAGCGCTTCCAGGTTTGCAGATCGTAGGCCGCCCAGTCGTCCCAGACCGGCCCCAGAAACTCCCTGAGACTGATGCAGTCCGGATTCATATTGACCCAGATAAAACCGGCGAAGGTATCGCAGGGTATCTCCTCCAGACGCAACTTGCCGCAGGGATTGCCCTGGGGGAAATCATCCGCATCCTGAACAAAGTCCAGTTGGCCGTCAGTGGTCCATGCCCAGCTATGATAGGGGCAGATAAAACGCCGTACATGGCCCTTCCCTTCACTGACGAGGCGCTGACCGCGATGCTGGCAGACGTTATAGAACGCCTTTATGCTGCCGTCGGCCTGCCTGACCATTAAAATGGATTCTGCGCCAACCTCCTCCTGCTGCCAGTCTCCCGGGTTGGGCATTTCATCCTCACGGCCCAGCAATAGCCAGACTCGTGTCCAGATGGAGTC
>CALJFL010000060.1 GCA_938074135.1 uncultured Halieaceae bacterium
AATAAACATACTAATAATGGGGTCCAATTGGCGTCTCGACCATACATCCGTAAGCGACTGATTTGCGTAAGGTTAATACGTTATTAGCGATGTCCGCCGGACTCGACGTACAGCTGCTGCGGGCCCGGGCCGCTGGGAGAGACCAGCATGTATGCCCCTTTCAGGCTGGGTTCAGGGGGAGTCGGAACAATGAGCCGTTAAGGCAGGGAGAGTAGGGAGCATTATGACGCCCGAATGGAAGAGAAACTGGCTGTTGACCGCCGTCGTCCTGGTAGTGGGGTTTGGTGCCGCCTATGGCTTGTTGGTTGGCAAGGGAGGTCCCGAGCCAGCGGCTATTCCGGTGGCGACACCGCCGTTGGTGGAAGTATTGCAGGTGCGGCCCAGCCGGCAGGCGCTGACGGTGAGTACCCAGGGCACCGTCCGGCCGCTGCGTGAAATCAATCTGGTGAGCCGTGTGGCCGGGCGGGTGGAATCGGTTGCTGACGGTTTTGCCGCCGGCGGCTTCTTCGCCGCCGAGACACCACTGCTTAATATCGAGGATTATGACTACCAGTTTGCCATCGCCCGGGCTGAGTCGCAGGTTGCTGCGGCGCGCCAGCGGGTGGCGGAAGAGCAGGGTCGTGCCCTGCAGGCCAAACGGGAGTGGCGCGACCTCGGCAGTGAGCAGGCCAATGCACTGTTCCTGCGTGAGCCCCAGCTGGCGTCGGCCCGGGCCGCCCTGAAGGCGGCCGAGGCAGATCTTGGCGCGGCCAGACTTGACCTGGAGCGCACCGCCGTCAGCGTGCCCTTCAACGGCAGGATCAGCGAAAAATACGTCGATATAGGGCAGTACGTGACACCGGGGACACTCATCGCCAAGGTCTATGCCACGGATGTCACGATGGTACGCCTGCCCCTGACAGATCGTCAGGTGGCCCTGTTGGAGCTCCCTTTGAATTACGATAACAAGACCCCGGAAACCTTCACCGATGTAGTGCTAAGTGTTCGTTTCGGCAACCGCTCATGGCAGTGGCTGGGCAAGATTGTGCGTACCGATGCCAGCATCGACGTCGACAGCCGGGTGGTGTACGCCGTGGCCGAGATTGAACGGCCCTTTGCCCGTGAGCCCGGCAGTGAGCGACCGCCGCTGGCACCTGGCCTGTTTGTCGATGCGACGATCAGCGGCAGGCAGTTGCCGGCGGTGACAGCATTGCCGCGAACAGCGCTGCGCAATGACGGTAACGTGATGGTGGTCGACGGTGAGCGCCGGGCGCGCCTCAAGCCGGTGGCAATGCTGCAGCGTACCAATGAGCAGGTCTGGGTGCAGGGGCTGGACGAGGGTGACCGGGTTATTGTCGCTGAATCTGCAGCGACCGTGGCCGGCATGGAAGTGATGGTGAGTGACTCCACCCGGATCGCCGGCGGAGCATACTGACCATGGGCGGACCCGTGCGCTGGTTCATCGATAACCCGATCGCAGCCAACTTGCTGATGGTCTTTCTGCTGATTGGCGGGGCCGCGGGTCTGCCTGCACTGGACAAACAATTTTTCCCCGATCCTGTGGTCAACAAAGTGCAGGTTTCCTTGTCCTATCCGGGCGCCGGCCCCAGTGAGATCGAGCAGCAAATCTGTGTGCGCATAGAGGAGGCCGTGCACGACCTCAACGGGGTCAAGGAAATCCGTTCAACGGCCAGGCAAGGGCTGGGCACCGTCGTTATAGAGGCCGAGCCCGATTATGATATGCAGCGCCTCACCAGCGAGATCAAGGGCCGTGTAGATGCCATTACCAGTTTTCCGGGTGATGCCGAGCGGCCCGTGGTCAGCGAGGTGGCCCATCGCCACAATATGGCCCGGGTATCGCTGGCTGGCGATATTGGCGAGCGTAACCTGAAGGAGCTGGGTGAACGCTTGCGGGACGATCTCGCCGCGCAGCCTGATGTGTCGATTGTTGATCTGACCTCGCCGCGCCCCTACGAGGTAGCCATCGAGGTATCGGAGTACAGCCTCAGGCGCTATGGCCTGACGTTTGCCGATGTGACCGCTGCCATTCGCAATTCTTCCCTCAACCTGCCGGCCGGCTCGATCAAGTCCAGCGAGGGTGACATCCAGTTGCAGACCCGCGGCCAGGCCTATGACCGCTATGATTTCGAGACTATTCCGCTGCTGAGCACCCGCGACGGGACCCAGCTCACCATTGGTGATGTGGCCACCGTCGTCGACGGATTTGAAGACATTGATGTCCGTACCCGCTTTAACGATATGCCATCGCTCAACCTGCAGGTTTACGTGACCTCCAACCCCAATACCCTGCGCACCAGCGAAACCGTACACGCCTGGGTTGAGCGGGTGCGGCCAACACTGCCGGAAGGGGTGGAGCTGGCGGTCTGGCAGGACAAAGCCAACCTGTTCAAGGGGCGGGTGGATCTGTTGTTGAAGAACGGTATCGGTGGTCTGCTGTTGGTGTTCCTGGTGCTGGTGCTGTTCCTGCGACCACTGCTGGCCATGTGGGTGTGTGTCGGTATTGGTATCGCCTTTATGGGTACCTTCTTTGCCCTGCAATACACCCCGGTGAGCCTGAACATGATGTCTCTGTTCTCCTTCTTGCTGATCCTGGGGATCATCGTGGACGACGCCATCATTGTGGGCGAATCCATTCATTCGCGGCAGATGGCCGGGGAGGCCGGCCCCAAGGGTGCGCTGAGCGGTGCCCGCGGGGTAGTCAAGCCGGTAATGTTCGCGTTTATCAGCACCATGATCTTCTTCGTGCCGATGTTCTTTATGCCGGGTGATATGGCGCGGATAGCCGCGCATATACCGGCCGTGGTCATTCTTGCGCTGGTCTTCTCACTGGTTGAATGCCTGCTGATACTGCCGGCTCACCTGGCCCATATGCGGCCGCCTCGGCCCAGTCGGTTCGCCAGCATGCGCCGATTGGAGGTGCTGCGATTGCGCTTTGCCGACGGCATGACCTATTTTGCGGCCCATATTTACCGCCCTTTCCTGGCGCGCTGCCTGCGTGCCAATATCCTGGTTGGTGCGCTGTTTCTGTGTGCACTGGTAATCAGCCTGGCGCTATACGGTGGTGGCTGGGTCAAGGCAGCTTTCTTTCCCACCGTTAATTCCGACTACGCCATCGCGCGAGTCACCTTGCCCGAGGGCGGTGCCTATGCTGACACCCTGCGGGTGTTGCGGCAGGTGGAGTCGGCAGCGGTACAGATCAAGTCAGATTACAACAGCGACCCACAGTTCGAAGGTCTGGGTCCGGTAGTTCGTCACATCGATGCCTTTGGCCGGGAAAACAAGGTTACCGTGGTGCTGGAGTCGACCTCCGATGCGGTTGATATTCAAGCCCTGGCGAACCGCTGGCAGGAGCAGATTGGTGACCTGGGGCCGATCGAGGATTTCGCAGTGGACTTCACCATCAACGACGTTGGCAAGCCGATTAATCTGGTATTGGCAGCGCCGTCGGTTGCGCACCTGAGCCAGGTGTCTGACGAACTGCGGGTTATTCTCGAAACCTACCCCGGGGTATTTAACATCACTGACAGTCTGCAGGCGCCGCGGGAAGAAATTGTCCTGAGCCTGAAGCCAGCGGCGGAAAATCTGTCGATCACGCTGGCCGATGTGGCCCAGCAGGTGCGCGAGGCATTTTATGGTGCCGAGGCCCAGCGCATTCCCCGTGACAAGGAAGATGTTCGGGTCATGGTGCGCTATCCGGCCGATGAGCGTTTGTCGGTCGAGAACCTCAGCGAGATGCGGGTGCGAACCCCCGCAGGCGACGAGGTACCTTTTGATACGGTGGCGCAGGTCAGCTACCAGCCCGGTTACCTGACCATCGAGCGCCTCGATCGCAAGCGCACGTTGGAGATCAGTGCCGATCTTGTGCCGGGACTGTCCAGCCCCCGGGCCATCGTCGACGATATCCTGAAGGTGCATCTGCCGCAGTGGCAACAGCGCTTTCCGGGTTTGGGTATGGCCCTCGACGGCGAGCTTCAGGAAGAGGCGGAATTCAGTCGGGCCATGTTCAAGTACCTGCTGATGGCGATGTTGGTCATCTACGCCCTGATGGCGATTCCGTTTCGCTCCTACTGGCAGCCGCTGCTGGTGCTCACCGCCGTGCCTTTCGGCATCATGGGAGCTATTTTCGGCCACCTGATCCTGGACTGGACGGTGAGCATGTTGTCCTTGCTCGGCGTTATCGCCGCTGCCGGGGTTGTGGTTAATGACAACCTGGTTCTGATCGACCGCATCAACCAGTTGCGGGCCAGTGGTCATGCGATTGTTGAGGCCCTGCTACAGGCTGGTCAGGATCGCTTCCGCCCCATTATCCTGACCTCCATCACCACGTTCATCGGGCTGCTGCCGATCATGTCTGAAACCAGCTTTCAGGCGCAGTTCCTGATACCGATGGTGATCTCGCTGGCTTTTGGTGTGTTGTTTGCTACGGGGGTGACCCTGGTGCTGGTGCCCTGCCTGTACCTGTTCGGCGTGCAGCTGTCAGCCCATGTCCTGCACCGCCGCCAGTTACTGCCGGACGCCATCGACGGGGTCTGAGCAGGCACAAAAAAGCCCGCTACGGCGGGCTTTCAGTGGCCAGTGTCTGCCGTTACACCCGTCGCTAGGTCTTGGGCCCAGCCGCAATAATCTCCGCTGGAACATCGAACTTGCCGATATTGTCCTGGAACAGGGTTGCCAGAGTCGTGGCCTGCTCGTCGTAGGCTGCGGTGTCACCCCAGCCCTCACGGGGGTTGACGTACTGGCTGTCGACTCCGGGTATCTCGGTGGGGAAGTCCAGGTTAAGAATATCCAGGTGGCTACGGGGAGCATCGAGCAGTGCGCCGCTCTGCGCCGCTGCCACCACAGCCCGGGTGACTGGAATCGGGAATCGTTTGCCGGTACCGCCCGGCGCACCTGAGCCACCGGACCAGCCGGTATTGATCAGGTAAACCTGGCTACCGAAGTCCTCGATGCGTTTCATCAGCAGCTCGGCGTATTCGCCAGCAGGACGCGGCATGAAAGGCGCGCCAAAGCAGGTAGAGAAGGTCGGGTGAATGCCGGCTTCGGCACCGAGCTCGGTAGAACCGACGCGCGCGGTGTACCCGCTCAGGAAGTGAAACGCCGCTGCTTCCTTGGACAGGATGGACACCGGAGGTAAAACGCCGGAGACATCACAGGTCAGGAATATCACACACTTGGGCTCGCCGCCGTCATTGGTCTCGGTGCGCTTGTCGACGTGTTCCAGTGGGTAGCAGCAACGGCCGTTTTCGGTCAGGCTGGTGTCGCAGTAGTCCGCGTGACGGTGTGCATCGACCACCACGTTCTCTACGATTGCCCCGAAGCGGATGGCATCCCAGATAACGGGTTCATTTTTCTGGCTGAGGTCGATGGTCTTGGCGTAGCAGCCGCCCTCGATATTAAAGACCGAGCCCTTGGACCAGCCATGCTCGTCGTCGCCGATCAGGTAGCGATCAGGATCCGCGGACAGGGTGGTTTTGCCGGTGCCGGACAGTCCGAAAAACAGCGTGGTGTCGCCATTCTCACCGACATTGGCAGAACAGTGCATGGACATCACATCTTTTTCCGGCAGCAGGAAATTCTGTACTGAAAACATGGCCTTTTTCATCTCGCCGGCGTAGCGCATGCCGGCCAGCAGTACTTTGCGCTGGGCGAAGTTAACTAACACGACACCATCGGAATTGGTGCCATCGCGCTCGGGTTCGCAGACAAAGCCCGCGGCGTTCAGAATCTGCCACTCCGGCTTGCGACCGCTGTTGTACTGGCTGGTGCGGATAAACATATTGCGCCCAAACAGGCCCTGCCAGGCAGTTTCTGTGGTGACTTTGACGGGCAGGTAGTGGTCGCTGTGTTCCCCGACATGCAGGTGAGAGACGAAACGGTCCCGACCCACGATATAGCTCTCGACGCGGTCCCAGAGTGCATCAAACTTGTCTGCGTCGAAGGGGCGGTTCACCGATCCCCAGTCAATGGCGTCTTCGGTGCTCGGTTCGCGGACAATGAAGCGATCTGCGGGCGATCGGCCGGTGCGCTTGCCGGTGGTCACCAGCAGGGCACCGCTATCGGTGAGTATGCCCTCATTGCGTTTCAGGGCTTCTTCGACAAGTTGCGAGGTTCCCAGGTCTACCAGCTCCTGGGCGGTGGGGATGTCTGCGGTCATTGTGTGTCCTGTTTCTTTTTGTAGTGAGAGACGCTGTGGCTGGACTCCGTTGGCGTCGCCGTTCCCGGTCCTTCCGGGGGGCGACATTATGTCAGAATAGCTCAGCGATGCGAACCGGACAGCACAAAAAATAAGCGCTCAGCACGGAGCTCGATTCAGTGCAGGAGGGTGGGGTTTTGCGGCGGCAGCAATGCCACCAGGTCTTCCCTGTAAAAGGCGTACTGCTGATTGCAGAACTCGCAGTCCATGGTGATTGAGCCCTGTTCCTCCAGCAGTGACTCAATTTCAACGGCATCCACTGCCGACAGTGCGTTAAAGGTCCGCTCGACGGAGCAGCTACAGTGGAATTGGGGTCTGCGTGCTTCGAACAGGCGGATAGGCTCCTCATGGAAAAGCCGTTGTAGGGATTGCTCCGCAGGGAGCGTCAGTAGCTCCTGGTCCCGTATCGTTTCCGCCAGTACACATGCGTGCTGCCACTGGTTTTCCCGGTCTTGTGGATCTGGCTGGAGTTGGCTGGGCAGCTGCTGCAGTAACATCCCGGCTGCTTGCTGGCCATCACAGGCCAACCAGAAGCGGGTATGCAGCTGCTCCGACATGCGGAAGTAGGCATCCAGGCTATGCGCCAGTGAATTTTTCACCAGCGGTACGATGCCCTGGTAACGCTCACCCCTGGCCGGGTCGATGGTGATCACCAGTTGGCCGTTGCTCAGCAGGACCTCGAAGTCTTCGGAGGTTGCCTCCTGCGCTCCGCGGGCGATGGCACGTATTTTCAGGTCACTGGTGCACTCGGCCATGATCAATGGGATTTGGCCCTCACTGCGAGCCTGCAGGATCATCTTGCCCTCATACTTGAGCGTGGTAGAGAGCAGTACCGAGGCGGCCATGAATTCGCCGAGCAGGCGGCCGACGCCGGGTGCATATTGGTGATTCGCCAGAACTTCGCCGAGGCTGTCGCGCAGGTGCGCGGTCTCGCCACGTATGTCGGCGTTGTCGAACAGGAAGCGCTGGGATCGGTCAGTGTTTGGCTCAGTTGTCGTCATGGGGCTATTGTAAACGATTTGCCCTGGCAGTCGGTGCCACGCTGGTAATCCTGTGGGCCCTCGCAGCCGTATACCTGACACACAAGGTTCAGTATTTGATGCCAGCGGCGTCAATTTTGACAATGACCATGACCCGCGCGGTGCTAGCGGCTAGAGTGTGGCCTGTTTCGGGGTTTGCCGGGTGCAGGCCCTGATTATTAATGAGGAGAGCGGCAATGAATTTCAGTTATCAGGTGGGCATGAGTGATGCCGATCATTACCTGCCCCTGGCTCGCGCAGCCGAGGCGGCGGGGTTCGACGGCATTACGATTCCGGACAGCATCTGTTACCCGCAGGAGTGCAGTTCCAAATACCCATATAACAATGATGGCAGCCGCGAGTTTCTGGAGAGCGTGCCATTTCTTGAGAGTCTCATTGCCGTGTCGGCGATGGCAGCCGTCACTGACAAGATTCGCTTTGCCACATTTGTTTACAAGCTCGCCGTGCGACAGGCAGCGGTGGTGGCCAAGCAGGTGCAGAGTATTCAGCAGTTGTCTGGCAACCGCTTCGATTTCGGTGTCGGTATCAGTCCCTGGGAAGAGGACTTCGCGGTGTGTGATGTGCCCTGGGAGAAACGCGGCAAGCGTTTTGACGAGCAGATCGACATCCTCAGGGGTCTGGAGACCGGAGAATTCTTTGGTTATGACGGTGATATTCACCATATGCCAGCGGCCAAAATGTGCCCAGTGCCCACCGCCCCGACCCCGATACTGATAGGCGGACATGCGGAGCCGGCGCTCAAGCGTGCAGCCCGGGTCGGCGACGGCTGGATGTGTGCGGGCGCCGACATGGAGCAGCTGACAGCTTATATCAGCCGCATCAACCAGCTGCGCGAGGAATACGGCACTGCTGATCGGCCATTCCGGTTCTTCACCACCGGTCAGAACGCATTCACCCGCGAGGGGATCGAGGAACTTGAGGGAATAGGGGTCACCGATGTGATCATCGCTTTCCGCAATGTCTATGAGATGGAGCCGGATCATTCTCTGGATGACAAGATCAAGATGATGAACTGGTATGCCGGCGAGTTCATGAATGGCTGAGTTTGCCCCCGACACACCAATCCTGGTGGGTGTTGGGGCCATACAGCAGAAGGCGACCGATTCAGCCAGCGCCGCCGAGGCGTTGGAGCTGATGGAGCAGGCGTTGCGAGTGGCGGCCAGCGATGCCGGTAGCGACGGTGTTTTGGGTCGCGCCGACGAGATACTCATACCCAAGGGCATTTGGTCATACAGCGACCCCGGTCGTTTGCTCGCGCAGCGCCTTGCCGTCCCTTCCGCTCATACCGTGCTTGCCGAGATCGGTGTGCTGCAGCAAACGCTGATTACCCGCGCCTGCCAACGCATCGCCAGTGGTGAGGCCAGTGTCGTGCTGGTAGCCGGGGCGGAAGCCAAGTATCGCGACCTTCTGGCCCGCAAGGCGGGTGGGGAGGCTGCCGAGACCGAACAGTCCGGGGTAGTGCCCGACACCCTGTTACAGCCTGAGGATGAGCTCTGGTCGCCAGTGGAATCGGCGGCGGGGTTGGGTATGCCGGTGGGCTACTACGCCATTATCGACAGTGCCCTGCGCTACAAGCAGGGGTTGAGTGTCGCTGAGCATCGCGACCAGATGGCGCAGATGTACGCGCGCTTCAGCGAGGTCGCTGCTAACAACCCCGATGCCTGGGTCGACGAGCCGGTCACGGCCTCTTTTATTCGAGAGCCTTCGCCCGCGAATCGCATGCTGGCCTTTCCCTACACCAAGCTGCACAACAGTCAGTGGAATGTCGATCAGGCCGCCGGACTCATTTTGTGCAGCGTGGCGGTGGCGCAAGAGCTGGGTATTGAGCGCTCGCGCTGGCTGTTCCCGCGCGCCTCCAGTGAGTCCAATTTTATGTCGGTGGTGGCCAGTCGTCGCGATCTGGGTGGCAGTCCCGGCTTCAGGCTGTCGGGCGAGGCGGTCATGGCCGGGTCCGGGCTCAGTTTCGCCGATGTGCACTTGCGGGAGCTGTATTCCTGCTTTCCGTCCGCGGTACGGGTGCAGCTGGAAGAGTTTGACGGTTTGGGCGAGGGCGACCTGACGGTGACCGGTGCTATGACGTTTGCCGGCGGCCCGCTGAACAATTTCGTGTTGCAAGCCACGGTCAAGATGGCGCAGCTATTGCGCGAGCAGCCTACCGAGGTCGGTCTGGTGACCAGTGTCAGCGGGATGCTGACCAAGCAGGCCTGCGCGCTGTGGTCAGCAACGCCTGGCCCGCACAGCTATGCCCATGTCGATGTGACCGATCGGGTTCGCGCCGAAAGTGGCATCTGCGAGGTGGTCGCTGACCATCAGGGCCCGGGTACCGTGGCTGGCTATACGGTTCTGTTTCAGGGCGACCAGCCCTGGCGCGCCGTCGCTGTATTTGACCTGGCTGCAGACCGACGCACGGTGGCTTACTCCGAAGACCCGGCCATAGTGGCCACGATGCGCGGCGAAGAGTGTTGTGGCCGCCAGTACGCGTTGTCTGGCGGGCAGTTCACCGCCACCGCGTGAGTATCGTCAGTGCATGCTGGGATGATCTATACTGACAGTCCGCGTTAAGAGGTAGCCCATGGCAGGATTTCGAGTCACCCGACCTTACACCATGCCCAAGGAGGAGCTGCGTGCTGCCGCCGAGGGGCTGGCCGCCAGCCTTGAGCAAAAGCACAGTGTGCATTCGGCCTGGGAGGGCGACAGCGTCAGGATCAAGGGCTCCGGTGTTGACGGCACCCTGACCTTTCATGACGGCCTGATCGACGTCTCGGTGAAGCTGGGTTTGCTGGCCAGTGCGTTCAAAGGGGTGCTGCAAAAGGAAGTGGAGCGTTACCTCGACGAATTCATCACCTAGGGTGATGGCAGCCTGGGTCAGGGCAGTACCGTGACCCCCGCCAGCGGATCGGTGCCAGTGATCAGCTCGGCAAATTCTTCCGCCAGCGCCTTATTGCGTTCGATGCAGGTCTGCCAGTAAGTCACTCTGTCATCGTGGCTCATGCGAGTGAAATCCCGTCGATCGGGTATTTTCCCCTGCGGCAGATCGGCCACCAGGGCCTCGCTGGGGCACAGCAGTACCAGTTTGTCTATCTCCCCGATGGCGGCCTTGCGCCAGGGCAGGAACTTGTCGAACCACCCAGGAGTTAGATCGGCCCGAAAGTGCGGGTAGAGGATCAAGCCCTCGCCGTGATACTGGTCCAGGTCGAAGTGATAGTCGATGATGCCCCCGTCCCAGTACTGGCCCGGTGGTGCCCCGGGAATATTCCGCTCGCCGGTGAGCACAAACGGGATCGAGCCGCTGGCATGCAGCGCCGGAGCGACGTTATCGCCCTGCAATGGCACATAGCGGGTGTGAAAGTCGTGAAAACTCAGCTCTGGCCTGTGCTGCTGGCCGCTGTGGAAGACGACACGCTGGAAGGCGTGCCGCAGTAGTTTGCGATTGACCGTATTGCCCAGGGCAGCGGCGGCCATGCCGCCGGCCAGCACCGGGGTGGAGGTGGAGCCTGCGGGGCCGCGGCCGCGAGCGGTAATGATATGGGTGCTTATCCGTGGGTTAGCGGTTAGCTGGGCGACGCCGTCTTCGCCCAGTACCTGGTGCAGTGTAGAGAGACTGGTGTCACTGACTTCAGCAGCGCTGGGTTTGTTTTGGTAGCGCTGGTGCAGGTAGCCCTGTTCGAGTCGCGCGATCGCTGCAGCGGGGTCGCGCATGGCAAAACAGGCGTTGCGCCAGGCGCCGATGGATGAGCCCAGGGTGGTCAGTGACGTTGTGCCGCGTTGCAGGAAGTCGCCAAACAAGAATCGGTCCAGATGGCTGAGGATAAACCACTTGGGCCCACCGGAGGCCCCGACGACCAGGCTGAAATGATCGGCCTGCCAACCCTCCTGCTCGATACGCCGGGCCGCGGTCCGGCCCAGTGTGATTTGCAGTGCCCTAAACGCCACTGCGCACTTCCCGTGGCGACCTGCCGGTCCACTTGATGTAGGCGCGCCGGAAGTTGGAAGAATCGTTGAAGCCGACCATGTAGGCAATAGTCGACAGCGGCAGGCGGGTGTTTTGCAGGTAGCGTGTGGCGTGCTCGGCTCGTACCTTGTCCAGCAGCCCCTGGTAGGATTCCTGCTCTTGCTCCAGTCGCCGCCGGTAGGTGCGAGGGCTGAAATTCAACATGCGGGCAATCTGTGGCACCTGTGGGTATTGGCCCTCCAGTTTGCGCAGCAGTCGCAGGGTCTGTTCAGCCACCGAGTCCTCTTCTTCAAGATCGGCCAGTAGCCTGGCGCACTCTTCTTCGTACAAGGTGCGCAGCTCGGTATTGGAGGACGGCAGTGGTGTGCTCAGCAGCTGTTGGTCGAAGCTGATCCGCCCGCGCACACAGTCGAAGTGCACGTCGCTGCCGAATACCTCGTAGTAAGCCTGCTCGTGGGCCGGCGGGGCGTAGGGCACCTCCAGTCGCAAGTCGAGCTGGTCCAGGTTCAACAGGCCCCGCAGGGTGTTCAAAATCGCCGCGTACATCAGCTCATAGGCGAACTCCACCGTGTTTTGTTCCGGGGTGGATACCGTGGTCAGGATGCAGCGCTCGCCGATAGTTTCGAACTCCAGGTACAGCGCCGGCGACAGCAGGTGGTAGTACTTGAGAAACAGGTCCATGACCTCGCCCAGATCCCTGCAGGTCATAAAGGCCTGGCCGAGTATCGCGTGTGCACTCAGGTTGAGGCGCAGGCCGAGGTTGAGGCCCAGTGCGGGATCTCTGGTCAGGTTGAAAGCGTTGGCGACCAGTAGCGCGAAGTCATTCTCGCTCACCCTGGCCCCGATACCGGATATGCCCGTCTCTGCCAGCGATGTACCGCGCAACAGGTCTTCTCGAGAATAGCCCTGCTCTTCGACCATCCCGATCAGGATGAGAATGTACTGCGCAGGTGTTGTTGTTTTCGGCATCCGTCTATTTGGCCACAAATGACCATAATTTGACAAGAGATTACCTTGTTGGACTTGTCGGCTTGCACCATAGTGACTCATCAAGACAGCTAGCGAAGAGCATTCAATAATGAAAATAGAATGGCAGGAAAACAGTCCCCGTAAGATTCAGCAGTACGCCGGCGCCGATTACCCGCGTGAGAACCCGGATTTGGAAGATGTGCTGACCAGCGAGCAGGTGGATTACGTCGCGGAGATTTTCCAGACACCCCTGACCGGTTCCTATAATTGGGACTACTCCATTCAGGACGACCGGATAAAGAAACTGTACGAGCTGGGCAAGCAGCTCAATTGGGACCCGGAGATGGACATCGACTGGGATCGGCCCTGGCCTGACGAACAACGGGCGCCCGAGTTGATGAACCTGCATGAGTATCAGCCCTATCTCGATATGGACGACAAGACCAAGGACGAGTTCTGGCTACATATGAATGCCTGGAGCCTGTCACAGTTTCTCCACGGCGAGCAGGGTGCATTGTTGGTGGCCTCGCAGTTGTGTTCCTGTGCACCGACGCTCAACGCGAAGTTATATGCTGCCTCACAGACCTTTGATGAGGCGCGCCATGTGGAGGTCTTCAACAAGTACCTGCAGCAACGTATCGGCATGATGTACCCGATTAATACTCACCTCAAAAGTATTATCGACAAGATACTGACCGACCCGCGTTGGGACATGAAGTTTATCGGTATGCAGATTGTTATTGAGGGCCTGGCGCTGTCAGCCTTCAACACGACCCGCGAAACCACGCCTGACCCCGTCCTCAAGGATGTGGTGTACCTGGTGACCCGTGACGAGGCGCGCCATGTGACGTTCGGCGTCAATTATCTGGAAGAGTTTGTCAAAACCCTCAGTGACGAGGAGCGCGAGGAGCGCGCCCAGTTTGCCTACGAGGCCTGTGTGGTCAGCCGTGAGCGACTGGTTGCCACTGACGTGTTCCGCCATTTTGGTTGGGACGTGGAAGAGGCCCGTAAGCAGGTGCTGGAAGGCTTTGTCATGTCGACCTTCCGCAACCTGTTGTTTCAGCGTGTCATTCCCAATCTGGGCCGTATCGGGCTGTTGACCGATAAAATCAGGCCCAAGTTTGAGGAATTGGGCATCCTTGAGTTTGAAAATCTGGCGACCGATGGCGACATCGACTGGAGCAAGCTGGAGCGCCCGTTGGATACTGATGAAGCGCAGAGCTACGAGCAGAGTATGTTGGACGAGTTCCACAAGATGCACGAGGCTGAAGAGGCGCCCCGTAAGGCGAGCTAGCCGGGCAGTTTATTCAGGACAAAAAAAAGCCGGCTCAAAGCCGGCTTTTTTTATGTAGGCATGGTGATCAGGCAGCGAGTGCCTTGACCTGTGCGTTCAGGCGACTTTTGTGCCTGGCAGCCTTGTTCTTGTGGATGATGCCTTTGTCGGCCATCCGGTCGATAACGGGTACTGCGCTGTCCAGAGCTGCCTTGGCCTGCTCGGCATCGCCGGTACCGATAGCGGCAACCACGTGCTTGATTTTGGTGCGGACCAGCGAACGAAGACTGGCGTTATGTGTGCGACGCTTTTCGGCCTGACGCGCACGTTTTTTTGCTTGTGGAGAATTGGCCACGTTGGAATACCTCTAAATGGGTCGAAATTCAGGAGCGCGATTATTCACATAACCGCCCGCCTTGTCAACCGAGCGAGGCAGGGTCGAACAGCAGGTGTCGGGACAAGTCTCCGAGCAGGTCGGGAAGCATACTGCGAGTGGTAAATTGCCAGTGCCCGTCGACCCGCTGCAAGCGATCGTTGTAGCTGCCACTGATGATTGCCTGCAGGGGGAAATCCGGCAGTGCCTGGAACACGGTGAAGTAGCTCTCGCAGGTCGCCGTATCGCCGTCCTGGCGGATATCGAGATTACTGGTGACATGCCGGGTACAGGGGGTGCCATTGTCGTACAGCCGGGTCGAGGCAGTGTACATGGCCAGCACCTCATCGTAGCCGCATACGTCGCCCTGTGGCGTGATGATCTTACCGTGTCGGAACAGTTCGGCAACCGCTTTAAAATCACCGGCGTCTATGTAGCGCGCATACTCGAAAATCGGCTGGCTGATAGTGGGGTCGATCATCGCGGTCCTCGTACACGTTGGCTGAACCCCTCGTCATTTATACCGGGAGGCACTGTGGGTTATACTAATGGCTATTAGTCATTATTATCCCTGTTGAGCCTAGTATACCGTGACCATGGAAACGACTGCAGTAAGCGTAGACCCGGGCCAGAGCACAGCCGACCGTATTCTTGATGCCGCGGAAGACCTGTTTGCGCAACAGGGTTACAGTGCCACGTCCCTGGGTGATGTGGCCGACAGGGTGGGCATCCGCTCGCCGAGCCTGTACAACCACTTTCGCAATAAGGAAGCGCTGTATACCGCGGTGCTCGAGCGATTGTTGACCGAGTTTTTGCAGCCCTTCGAGGTGCTCAATGCCGGCCCCGTCACCCACGACCGGATCATAGAGTGGTTAGAGGTTATCGTTCGCAAGCACCATTCGAACCCCAACCTGGCGCGCCTGCTACAGCATGCGGCCTTGTCCGGCGGTCCGCGCACCAATGAGCTGATCGATCGCCTGTTTCGACCGATGTTTGAGCCCGGCGGGACCATCGAGGGCGCACAATTGCCGATGCTCGGCGACGCTGATTTGCAGCCCTGGGCGGTGATGGCATTTAACAACCTGGTCATGTCCTATGTCACAATGGCCCCTATGTACCGCGATCTGCTGGGTCAGGACCCGTTCAGTGAGGAGGCCCTTGAGAAGCAG
>CALJFL010000061.1 GCA_938074135.1 uncultured Halieaceae bacterium
TGCTTAACGGCCAGACCCTGTCGCCTGCCCACTGGCTGGCAGCGCTCGCCACCCTGGCGCCAGCGGATGGCCAGAGCTTGCCCGGGCTCCAGTGCAAATCCCACTCCCTGCGTGGGTACAAGTGCCAACTGGCCGACACCAGCGACCATCTGCGGCTGTTCTGGCAACAAAGTCAGCTCGTCGGGCGGCTGCCAGTTGGCAGGTGCCGGCAGCAGGTAAATCGTCTCGCGATAGCGCTGCAGTACGTAGCTACCGCAATCCAGGCGCGGACTCGACGCCGGGTCAGCTTCGCGCAACTGGCGAGCAAACTCCACCAACATCGAGCTGTCGGGCATGGCCAGGCCCAAACCGTTGAGCCAGGCGCGCAACGCCACCTGCAATTGTTCACGATGCTCGCTCAGTCCGGCCAGCGGCAAACCCGGGTCACCCCAGTGACCCACGGTTGGCTCATGGCCGCTATGATGCCGCTGTAGTTCAGAAGCGGCCTCGGACAAGTGCTGAATCGCCCGCTCGACATTGCCGCGGTAGCCCGGCCAGCGGGTAGCCAGCAAAGGCAGTACCTGCTGGCGCAAATAGTTACGGTCCAGCCGGATGTCGGCATTCGACGGGTCCTCTATATAATCCAAACGCTGATTACGGGCATACAGCGCCAACTGCTCCCGGGGGAAGGACAACAGCGGGCGTTGCAGCGCCCCCTCCCCCAGGCTGCGACTGGCCGGCATGGCGGCCAGCCCCTGCAGACCCGCGCCACGTAACAGGCGCAGGAAAAAGGTCTCTACCTGGTCGTCCAGATGGTGGCCCATGAACAGGGTATCGCCAGCTGCCAGCACATCTTCAAACACCCGATAACGTCCTTCGCGGGCAGCCGCCTCCAGGCCCTTACCCTGCGGATCAACCTCAATGGTGCGGGCCAGCAGCTCAACGCCAAGGCGGTCACAAAACGCCTGGCAGTGCGCCTGCCAGCGATCCGCCTCGGCCTGCAGCCCGTGATTGATATGCACCGCCAACAGCGCAGGGGCCGCGGCGTGGTGCTGACACCAGCTGTGTAACAGATGCAGAAGAACCGTTGAATCCAGGCCCCCGCTGAGGGCCACGTACCAGCGGCCGGAATCGACCAGCGGCAAAAGTTGTGGCGTGAGTGACTGCGCTGTGAGGGTGTCGTTGGGCATGCTCGGCAGAACGGTGCCCGCTGGGGCCCTAGTTACCGTAGGACATCAGGCGCTGATAGCGCTTTTCGAGCATATCCGCCAATGGGATATCCTGCAGGCTATCCAACTGGGCAATAATATGCGCCTGGATTCGCTCTGCCATCAGGTCAACATCGCGGTGCGCGCCGCCCAAGGGCTCGGGGATCGTGGCATCGACGATGCCCAGATCCTGCAGGATGCTGGAAGTCACACCCATGGCCTCCGCGGCTTGCGGGGCGTTTTCAGTGCTCTTCCAGATAATGTTGGCACAACCCTCGGGAGAGATCACAAAATACGTGGCGTACTGCAGCATCGCCAGATGATCACCGACGCCGATCCCAAGAGCACCACCGGAGCTGCCTTCACCGATCACAATACAGATAACGGGCGTAGCCAGGCGTGACATCACCGCCAGGTTCTGGGCAATCGACTCACTGATACCACGTTCCTCGGAATCGATCCCCGGGTAAGCTCCAGGTGTATCGATCAGGGTCACGACCGGCATCTGAAAACGCTCGGCCATCTCCATCAGGCGCAACGCCTTGCGGTAACCCTCGGGCTTGGGCATCCCGAAATTGCGCTGCACCTTGTCTTTCACCGCCCTGCCCTTTTCCTGCCCGATGACCATCACCGGCCGACCATCAATGCGACCGATGCCACCCACGATAGCGTTGTCGTCGGCAAAGTGTCGGTCGCCATGCAGCTCATCGAATTCGGTAAAAATCCGGGGAATGTAATCCAGTGTGTAAGGACGCAAGGGATGGCGGGCTACCTTGACGATATCCCAGGCACTGAGGTTGTTGTAGATTTTTTCGGTGAGCTTGGTGCTCTTGCTGCGCAGGGTTTCAATTTCCTCGCTGATATTGATATCCGCGTCAGAACCGACCAGTTGCAGCTCTTCGATCTTGACCTCAAGCTCGGCAATGGGCTGTTCGAAGTCGAGGTAGTTGGGGTTCATTGGCGTCGGGGCCCGGTCAGCAAGTATGACTCACAGTTTACAGAAACTTGGGGACCGCCCGCAACGAGGACAGGCATCAACTGCCAACGAGGGCGATCATAACCCCTGCAGCCACTGCTGAACCGATGACACCGGCCACATTCGGACCCATGGCATGCATTAGCAGGAAATTGTGGGGATTGGCCTCCAAACCGACCTTGTTACTGACGCGCGCTGCCATGGGTACCGCCGACACGCCGGCCGACCCGATCAGCGGGTTGATCGGGGTTCCACCGAACTTGTTCATCAGCTTGGCAATCAGGACACCACTGGCGGTGCCGATGCCAAAGGCCACGATACCAAGAGCGAGGATTCCGAGTGTATTGATGTCCAGGAATTTGTCGGCAACCAGCTTCGAACCCACCGACAGGCCAAGGAATATCGTGGTGATATTGATCAGCGCATTTTGCACGGTATCACTGAGTCGGTCGACGACGCCGCACTCTTTCATGAGGTTGCCAAAACAGAACATCCCCAGCAATGGCGCGGCGGCTGGCAGCAACAACGCGACCAGAATCAACAGCAACAGCGGAAATACAATTTTTTCACGACGGGAGACAGGACGCAGTTGCACCATCTCAATTTTGCGCTCCGCCTCTGTTGTCAGGGCGCGCATGATCGGCGGCTGAATCATCGGTACCAGCGCCATATAGGAATAGGCGGCCACCGCAATAGCGCCCAACAGGTCTGGCGCCAGTACACTCGCGACGTAAATCGCAGTAGGGCCATCGGCACCACCAATGATGCCGATAGCGGCGGCGTCGGCAATACTGAAATCCATCCAGCCCAATGAGGTCATGCCGACGGCACCCAGCACAGTAGCAAAAATCCCGAACTGTGCAGCGGCGCCCAGGAACAGCGTTTTGGGATTCGCCAGCAAGGGGCCGAAATCGGTCATCGCGCCGACGCCCATGAAAATGACCAACGGAGCCACACCGCTGGCGATTGCGACGGTATAGAAGTTATACAGCATGCCATTGCCAAAACCGGCGTCCATGGCGAGAGCTTGCACCGCAAGGTGGGCGTGGACACCAGTCTCACTGTAAGCAGCCAATATCTCACTGCCGCCCGAGCCTGCTTGCAACGCCAGGCTTTGGGCCATACTGGCCAACAGCGCAGGATCAGCCGCGTAAACCGCATTTTCAACCGCCGAATAGGCCAGCCCGGCACCCGGAATATTGGCGAGAATACCGCCAAAGCCAATAGGCACCAGCAGCAGCGGCTCGAAGCCGCGCCGGATGGCCAGGAACAGCAACAGCAAGCCGATCAGGATCATAAAGGCTGCCCCGGACGTCATCTGAGCCAGGCCCGAGGAATCCCACAGCTGCAATAAATTTGTCATCCGGTCAGGCCAGGGTCACAAGCGCATCGCCGACCGCGACAACGTCACCGGCTTTGACGCTGACGGCGGCGACAGTGCCATCGCGAGAGGCACGGACCTCCGTCTCCATCTTCATGGCTTCGAGGATAACGATCACGTCACCAGCCGACACACGATCGCCGACGTTCGCATTGACCCGCACGATATTGCCTGCCAGCGGCGATGGCACAGACTCGCCGCCAGTCGCCGCGGGGGCTGCCACCGCCGGCTGTGCCGCGTCCATCCGTTCGACGTCCCCACCGGCGCTCACCTCGACGACATATTCGCGGCCATTGACCTTAACCGTATACACACCGGCATCTTCGGCAGGCGCTTGCGCAGTGGCTGCTGCCACTGTCGGTGCCGGGACGCTACCGGGAGCAGGTTCGAAGGCATCGGGGTTACCCCGATTCTCTAGGAACTTAAGCCCGACTTGCGGAAACAACGCGTAGGTCAGAACATCATCGATGCGATCGTCGCCGGCAGCCAGGGTCACACCCTTCTCGTCCGCCAATGCCTGCAACTCGTTGCTCAGTGCATCGAGCTCCGCCTCCAGCAAATCCGCCGGGCGACAGGTGATCGGCTCTGCGCCCTCCAGCACCCTGGCCTGCAAGTCACCATCAACCGGCGCCGGGGTTGCGCCGTACTCACCCTTGAGAACGCCGGCAGTCTCCCGCGATATCGATTTATAGCGTTCTCCGGTCAACACATTGAGCACCGACTGCGTACCGACAATTTGCGACGTCGGGGTGACCAGTGGGATAAACCCGAGATCCTCGCGTACCCTGGGTATTTCCGCCAGCACCTCATCCATTTTGTCGGCGGCACCTTGCTCGCGAAGCTGGCTTTCCATGTTAGTAAGCATGCCGCCGGGAACCTGGGCCACCAGGATTCGCGAATCGACGCCACGCAAAGATCCCTCGAAGGGGGCATATTTTTTGCGGACCTCACGAAACAGGGCAGCGATCTCTTCCAGCGTGTGAATATCCAAACCCGTGTCACGATCTGTGCCCTGGAGAATCGCGACCACGGACTCAGTGGCTGAATGCCCATAGGTCATGGACATCGACGATATCGCGGTATCCACATTGTCGATGCCCGCCTCCACGCACTTGAGGATAGTGGCCGTGGATAATCCGGTGGTGGCGTGGCAGTGCAACTGGATGGGAATATCGCAAGCAGCTTTCAATCGACTGACCAGTTCATAGCCCACGTAAGGACGCAGCAATCCCGCCATGTCCTTGATGGCAATGGAGTCGGCACCCATATCTTCGATGTGCTTGCCCTGGGCAACCCACGTCTCGATATCGTGCACTGGGCTGAGCGTATAAGAGATAGTGCCCTGGGCATGCTTGCCGACGGCCTTCACAGCCCGCAGCGCTACCTCGATATTGCGCATATCGTTCATAGCGTCGAAAACACGAAAAACGTCGACGCCATTGACTGCGGCCCGCTCGACAAATTTTTCCACCACGTCGTCGGCATAATGACGATAGCCAAGAATATTTTGCCCGCGAAACAACATCTGCTGGGGTGTTTTAGGCATGGCTTTTTTCAGTTCGCGCATGCGCTCCCACGGATCTTCACCCAGGTAACGGATGCAGGCGTCGAAGGTTGCCCCACCCCAGGATTCCAGCGACCAAAACCCGACCTCATCGAGCTTGGCAGCGATAGGCAGCATATCGTCCAGCCGCATCCTGGTAGCAAATAAAGACTGGTGCGCGTCGCGCAACACCACATCAGTGATGCCCAATTTGTGTTTATTCTGTTCCATGGTCAAAAACCTCTGGTTCTGTCAGCGGCGGTTTCTGTGCTGGTGAATGGCGGCGGCAACAGCGGCGACCACTTCGGCATCGGGTGTACTCTCACCAGCAGGCACGACCGCAACGGGCTCCGGCTCAGCAAAATAGCGCTGTAAAATCGCGGACATCAACGTGGTTATCACGACCAGCAGCGACAAAAACACGACCACGGTCCCCATACCGTAGAGCATGAGCTCAACGCCCTGGGCAACAATATCTCCCTGCATGCCTGTCCCTCTTCCAGTCCGCAAATAGCAACAAGCATAATAAGTCAGCTAGCCCATCGGCGCTATTACCATTGAGTGTTAGGCGCACGGCGTGACCCGGCGGGCACCCGATGCGTATAATCGCCGCCAACCACATGAACCGGCCTAAGCCATGCGACTGATGCTGGCCCCTATGGAGGGGGTTATCGATCACACAATGCGAGAACTCCTCAGTAGCCTGGGTGGAGTGGATCGCTGTGTCACCGAGTTCGTCAGGGTCAGTGAGCGGCTATTGCCACCCAGGGTATTTTATCGCCTGTGCCCCGAGCTTTACACCGAGGGCCGCACAGCCAGCGGTGTACCGGTGTACCTGCAATTGCTGGGCGGCCAGCCACAGGTGCTGGCTGAAAACGCGGCCCGCGCAGCCGAATTGGGCGCCCCGGGAGTCGATCTCAATTTCGGTTGTCCGGCCAAAACGGTCAACCGGTCCGACGGTGGCTCAATCATCCTGCGCCAGCCAGAGCGGGTACATGCGCTGGTTGCCGCGGTACGCGGCGCCGTCCCCAAAGGCGTGCCGGTGACCGTAAAAATCCGGCTGGGCTACGAGGAACATAGCCGATTCCTGGAGACTGTTGCCGGCATTGAGGCAGCCGGCGCCACCGAGCTGACCATTCACGCCCGCACCAAAAAGCACGGCTACCGGCCACCAGCCTATTGGGAGGAAATCGCCCGCGCTCGCGAGATCGTCAGTTTACCGATTATCGCTAACGGTGAAATCTGGAGCCCGGCAGATGCCCTGCGCTGTCAACAGGTGACAGGCTGCAGCGATCTTATGCTGGGCCGCGGCGCCCTGTGCCGACCCGATCTCGCCCGCCTCGTGCGCGCGGCTATCAATGGCAAGCAATTGGAACCACTGTGCTGGGACGCTATTCCCCCTCTACTGCTGCAGTTTTTTGAGCTCAACCTGGCACACTACGATGCTGGTCATGCCGGCAATCCGCTGAAGCAGTGGCTGGTGTACCTGCGCAGCTACTATCCGCAAGCGGCGGCCCTGTTTGAATCGGTCAAACGACTGCGCAAACCTGAAGAAATCGCAGTGGTGTTGCAACAGGCTGTCGAACACAGCGCCGCCCGACTGCAGGCCGCCTGACAGCCCTAGCTGAGGAAGGTGGGAACGATCGCCTCGACCAATCGCGGACCGGGCTCGGCAATAGCCCGCTGCAATTGCTCAGTGAACTCCTCGGCGGTGGTGGCGCGGGTAGCGGGCACACCCATACCGTGAGCGAGCGCCAGAAAATCCAGGTCCGGGGAGCCAATGTCCAGCGTACTGGCTGCCTTCGGCCCCGGCGTACCGCCACGAGCGCCGGTGCGGGTGAATTCCAGTTCCAGAATGCTGTATTTACGGTTATTGAAAATAACGACGGCTATATCCAGCGCCTCCCTGGCCATAGTCCACAGCGCCTGGATGGTATACATCGCGCTACCATCCCCTTCCAGGCAAACGACCTTGCGCCGGGGGCAGGCAATCGCCGCACCCACTGCCGCCGGTAAACCCCAACCTATGGCGCCACCAGTGAGGTTCAGCCAGTCGTGAGAGCGGGCATTGGCCGTCATTGGGAAGCAGGCCATGCCAGAGGTGATACTTTCGTCCACCACGATCGCGTCGGCGGGCAAACAGTGGGCCAGGGCCGCGCCCGCGGTTGTGACATCAAGTGCGCCGGAAGGTGCATCGGGCACAGCGAGCGGCTGGACTCGTGGCTCGACAGCAGAATCGCCGAAGCGGGCCGAGAGGTCTGCCAATAGTTGGTGGATGTCGTCGTCGGGACCTGCCAGGGTCAACTCGCGACAATGCTCCGGCGCCATCGCGCCCGGCAGGTTCGGGTAGGCAAAAAATGATACCGGGGATGGCGCGCCAATAAGAATGAGCTCCTCCACATCCTTGAGATAATCGATAGCCAGCTCGGCCAGGTACGGAAGTCGCTCAACCACACCACTGCCAGCACCGCGGGTTTGTCGCGCCGGAAACGTCTCAGTGACCACTCTTGCTCCGGCGGCCTCACCGATCCTGCTAAGCAAAAGGCTATGCTCCAGACCCACGTGGCGGCCACCGATCATGATCATGCAGTGCCTGCCGGAAGTCAGTCGGGCAAAGGCTTCGTCGATCAGTGCTGGCGCTACCGGAGAAGGCGCTGCCGGCTTCACCGCGTTTTCGAAGCCCACTGTGTTTTCACCCCATGACACGTCAGCGGGCAGAATCAGCGTAGCCACCTGCCCCAGGCCAGTAGCCTCGACCGCAGCAGCGGCATCAACAGCAATCTCATCGGCGGCGGCGGACGTGCGCACCCAGTGCGAAACCGGGCCCGCAATACCCTCAATATCAGAGGTCAGCGGGGCATCGTACTGCAGGTGGTAGGTAGCGTGATCACCGACAATATTGATCATCGGCAGATTGCCCTTACGGGCGTTATGAACGTTGGCCAGCGCATTGCCCAGGCCAGGGCCCAGGTGCAACAAGGTTGAGGCAGGCTTACCCGCCATAACCGCATAGCCCGCGGCCGCGCCACTGAGAACGCCCTCAAAAAGGCACAAAACACAACGCATACCCTCCACTTCATCGAGGGCGGCGACAAAATGCATCTCGGAGGTGCCCGGGTTGGTAAAACAGATCTCTACGCCACTATTGACCAATGTCGTGAGCAGGCTCTGCGCTCCATTCATCCCATATTCCCCTAAAGTCGAAAAATACTCTTACCAAGGCACAGCATAAGACAGGTACGACGCCATGGCACGAATAACAACGACGGTGGTTTTCAGCCGTTCGTTCGTTTTACCATTATGTGCTTATACTGCTTACCACCAGATAATAAACCTGAGCCGGGCCAACGCGTATGACGTCCAGTACAACAATCCCAGACCCAGCCTCTGACACGGGTTTTCTGGGCCATCCGCGCGGTCTATTCGTCTGCTTCGCCACGGAACTGTGGGAACGATTTTCTTTTTACGGCATGAAGTACCTGCTGCTGTTATACCTCACCAAGTACCACCTGTTCAGCGACGCTAACGGACTGGAGGTACTGGGCAGCTACGCGGCACTGGTCTATGCCATGCCAGTTATCGGCGGACTGCTCGCCGATCGCTACCTGGGTATGCGCAAGGCAGTCGTGTTTGGCGGGCTGCTGCTGGTAATGGGCCACCTCGGTATGGCTTTTGAAGGGGAGCAAGCGCGCACGGTAGACGGTGCCGTGGTGCGCGACGACGGCGCATTGCAAGTATTCTACTTTTCACTGGCACTGATCATCATCGGGGTCGGTTTTCTCAAGCCCAATATTTCCACCATCGTCGGGCAGCTTTATAGCAAGGACGATCCCCGCAGAGACTCCGGTTTTACGATCTTCTACATGGGTATCAACCTGGGGGCTTTCAGCGCCACCCTGCTCTGTGGCTATCTTGGCGAGACCTATGGGTGGGCTTACGGTTTTGGTGCTGCCGGTATCGGCATGCTATTCGGGCTGGCTACCTTTATCAGTGGGCAGAAACATCTGCACGGACATGCCGAACCTCGCAATCCGGCGTTACTCAAGGAGCGTTCACCACTGGGCGTTAGCAAGGAGCTCACTATCTACGCCTGCGGTCTGGTTGGCGTCGTGGCCGCCTGGCAAATGCTACAGTTTCATGGTGCTGTTGGTTTCACTCTCAATGCCATGTCGGTGACTGTACTGATCGGCCTGGCCTGGTTTATCACCACTCGCTGCAATCCTGTTGAGCGCAGCAGGATGCTCGTACTGATTGTACTGACCATGTCGACCGTGGTGTTCTGGGCCCTGTTCGAGCAAAGCGCAGCGTCTATGACCCTGTTTGCCGACCGGGTCATGAACCGCGAAATGCTGGGCATAAATTTCACTGCCGCCCAGTTTGGCGCACTTAATTCATTTTTTATCTTCTTGTTCGCCCCGGTATTCGCCTGGCTATGGACTGTACTGGGACGTCGCGGGCTGGAACCAAACACCCCGGTGAAGTTCGCCCTGGGTATCGCTCAGGCGGGCCTTGGCTTCGGCGCCCTGGTTGTCGGTGCCGCGATACCCGATGAAGCAGGGCTGGTCTCTGCCTATTGGATGGTGCTGGCCTATCTACTGCACACTACCGGCGAACTGTGCCTGTCGCCGGTTGGATTGTCGGCTGTGACCAAGCTCGCCGTACCCAGCGTTGTAGGGGTAATGATGGGGTCGTGGTTCCTGGCCACGGCTTACTCTGAATTTGTCGCGGTGCAACTGGCCAAGATTGCCGCTGTCGAAACCGTGGACGGTAGTGTCGCAGACATCGGTGCTGCGCTGGCTGGCTACACGGAACTATTTGGCAACCTGTTCTGGATAGGTCTGCTTTTCGCTGTTATTTTGCTGTTGTTGTCGCCGCTACTGAAGCGGATGATGCACGGTATCCACTAAAAAGGAGCTACAAATTGAGTAGAGACTTCGATCTTATTGTATGGGGCGCCACGGGTTTCACCGGCCAACTGGTGGTGGAATACCTGGCAAATACCTATGGTGTGGACGGTGACTTACGGTGGGCCATCGCTGGTCGCAACCAGGCCAAGCTGCAACAAGTGCGCAAAGACTGCCTCGCCGAGCAGCAACGCGAGCACCTGGCCATCTTTACCGCCGACAGCAGCGATGCCGCCAGCTTGCAAGCCCTGGCTAATCGCGCGGCGGTGATCTGTACCACTGTGGGCCCTTACGCCATACATGGCACTCCCCTGGTTGAGGCCTGCGCCACTACAGGCACTCATTACTGCGATCTCACCGGTGAGGTTCAGTGGATGGCCAAAGTCATACCCCTGTACCAGGACAAAGCTCGCGAGAGCGGCGCGCGCATCGTGCATACCTGTGGCTTCGACTCAATCCCCTCCGATATGGGCACCTGGTTCGTGCAACAAGCCATGTTGGAACAACACGGCGTAGCAGCCAACAAAGTCAGTTGCCGCATAGGTCGCAGTAAAGGCGCTGCCAGCGGTGGCACAATCGCCAGTTTACTGCATGTACTGGAGGAAGCCGGGCACGATCCGTCAGTCAAGCAAGCCCTCGCCGACCCCTACTCCCTGTATCCGGAAGGCCTGGCAAAAGGACAGGATGGACCCGATCAGATGGGGGCAGTGTATGACGCTGATTTTCACCAGTGGACCTGCCCGTTTATCATGTCCTCTATCAACTCAAGGGTTGTCAGGCGCAGCCATGCCCTGATGGGACTGCCATGGGGAGAGGACTTCCGCTATGACGAGTCGCAGCTGTGCAAATCGCGCGGCGCTGCGCTGCGTAACACCATCGGAATGGGCGCTGGGATGGCCACCATGGCACTGGCGCCAACGCGCAAGCTGGTCCAGCGGTTCCTACCCAAACCAGGTGACGGCCCGGACCGGGCGACGCGCGAAAACGGCTTTTTTGAGCTGTTCCTGCATGCGGCACACCCCTCAGATCGCAGCAAAGACCTGCGTGCCAAGGTGACCGGGGATATGGACCCGGGCTACGGCTCTACCTCTAAAATGCTTTCTGAAGCGGCGGTCTGTCTCGCAAAAGACGACCTCACTGTCGACGGTGGCTTCTGGACCCCGAGCTCTGCCATGGGTGAGAACCTGCGTGAACGGTTAGTCAGCAGCGCCGGTCTCACCTTCGACCTGATACCCATCCCGTGAATTATCCCAATGCTTGGTTCTGGTAAAGCGCCCGCAAAGACCGTACATTTTGGGCAAGGATAAACCATAACAAAACAGGGGTAACCAGCGCGGGGTGAACAGATTCAACCTCACGTTCAGCGGCGAGATCCTGCCCGGCTTCAAGCCGGCGCAGGTGAAGGCCTCATTTGCCAGATTATTTTCAATCGATGACCCGAAACGGGTAGATCTCTTTTTTAGCGGCAAGAGTGTAGTGCTGCGGCGCAACCTTGAGCGAAAAGAGGCAGCCGACTACTTTCGCAAGCTCCACGATATAGGCTTGCGCTCCGAATTGGTCAAAGTCGATGAGGACGGGCAACCGCCTCCCCCGCCTCCAGAGCCGCCAGCGCCGCCACCGGAACCGACCAGAGCCACCGAGCGCGGTATGGATCGCGATATTCTGCAGCGCAAGGCTGGCCATGTAGACCAAAGCTGGGCAGTTCCCTCGCGGGCCAGTAAACCAGCGCCGCCCGCAGCAAAAGAGGAAAAAGCCCCCAGGCCAGCTGACGTCAAGAAAACAGCGCGTGAGAAAACGGAGACCGAGGCCAAACAAAAGGCCGAAGCCGCCCGTAAGAAGGCCGAGGAAGAAGCCGCCCGTAAGAAGGCCGAAGAAGCAGCGCGCAAGAAAGCCGAAGCCAAACGAAAGGCCGAAGAAGAAGCTGCACGTAAGAAGGCCGAGGAAGCAGCGCGCAAGAAAGCCGAAGCCGAAGCCAAACGAAAGGCCGAAGAAGAAGCCGCACGCAAGAAGGCCGAGGACGAGGCCAAACGAAAGGCCGAAGCAGCCCGCAAGAAAGCCGAAGAAGAAGCCAAGCGAAAGACTGAAGCCGAAGCCGCACGTAAGAAGGCCGAGGAAGAAGCGCGCAAGAAAGCCGAGGCCAACCGAAAAGCCGAAGAGGAAGCCGCACGCAGGAGGGCCGAGGAAGCAGCGCGCAAGAAAGCCGAGGCCG
>CALJFL010000062.1 GCA_938074135.1 uncultured Halieaceae bacterium
CCGTACTGCCGGATTTATCCAACTGTGTCTCAGTCATGGCGACCGCTCAAGACCAGCGCCGGCGCAAGGCGTCGCCATGAATCTGCAACCACTGCAGCGCGATCAGGGTGTGGCCATTGGGTATCGCATCCGCGGCCAGTAATTCGAGGGCCTCGTGGCGACTGACCGAGTGCACGAGAATATCCTCGCCCTCGGTGGCAAGGCCGTGAACCGCGCCGATGCCGGCACTGCTGACCCTGCCGCAAAACAAACGAACCTGCTCTGTGCAGGCTCCGGCGCTGGGAAATACGGTGGCAATCGGGGACAGTTCAGACAGTTCACACCCCGCCTCCTCCATGGCCTCACGATGCACCACCTGCTCATCATTCTCGCCGGCTTCCACCACCCCTGCGATCAGCTCCAGCATCCACGGGCTACTGTCACCACGCAGCGCACCGGGGCGAAACTGCTCGACCAGCACGAGGCTGTCAGTGATCGGGTCGTAGGGTAGAACGCCCACAGCATCACCACGCTCAAACACCTCCCGGGTCAGGGGTTCGCTCCAGCCGCCGCCAAAGCAGCGATGCTGCAGGGTCAGTTTGCGCACAGCGAAATGTCCATCGTAGGCAGGTTCAGAGGCCAGCACGCGCACGTCCTGGGCGCCAAACTTCAGGGAGAAGGCCATCAGAAGCGACCGGCGGTGTACCAGTTAACATCGCGGGCGTAATCGTCGACCTGGTCGACCACGTCCAGTACCAGGGCGAACAGCGCCATACGCACCAGTATGCCGTTGTCCGTCTGGCGAAAAATAGCCAGGTTGGGGTTGTCGTTGAGGTCGTCGTCCAACTCACGGGCACTGTCACGGGAATCCCTGGGCAGGGGATGCATGATCACCGTATTGGGTTCGCAGTTGCGCGTATAGACACTCTGGTTCAGGCGAAAACGACCGCGGTAGAGATCGGCCTCCTCCTGGGTGTTGAAACGCTCTTCCTGAATGCGGGTGGAATAAACAATATCCACGTGGGCAATATTCGCCTCCAGTTCATCGGATTCCAGCACCGTGTGGCCAGCCGAGCGCAGCGCCTCAACAATCTCACCGGGCATGGATAATGCCTCTGGAGATATCAGCACCACCTGTACCTGGTCGAACAGGCACAGCAGTTTACACAGGGAGTGGACCGTACGACCGTGGCGCAGATCGCCGACCATCGCGATGCGCAGCTTATCGAGACCCGCACCGCGCTCTGCCAGCTCACTCTTGATGGTATACAGATCCAGCAGGGCCTGGCTGGGATGCTCATTACTGCCGTCGCCGCCATTGAGCACCGGCACCCGGCTGGCGGCGGCAAACTCCCCCACCGAGCCGCTCGCAGGGTGGCGCATGGCAATAACATCGGAATAGCCGCTAAGCACACGGGCGGTGTCGTAGAGTGACTCGCCCTTGGCGATGGCCGAGTTCTCAAAGCCCGTGGTTTCACGGACCTCGCCTCCCAGCAGGTTGAAGGCACTGCCGAAGCTGACCCGGGTACGGGTGCTGGGTTCGAAGAACATGGAACCGAGAATGGCGCCGTCCAGCACCTTGGTCACCCGGCGCCTGCGGGCGTAGGGTTCCATGCGGTCGGCAACGGCGAAGATACGCTCGACATCGGCTCGCTCGAACTGGTTCACGGAGAGAATATGACTACCGGCAAATTGCACGCGCTGGTTCTCCAGGTCTGATGGCGTCCTGCCACACTTTTATCGTGCCGCCATTATACGATTCCGCAACATGTCTGCCCATGTGGCGTAATACCGAAAGCCTGTCAGGACAGCAGGCTGTCTCCGTACTCCAGTAACTGCTCCAGTACCGCTCTTTTTTCCGCCGTAAGATGCTCATCGCCCTGCAGTGTCTCGATCAATGTGTGGAACTCGTCCATGCAGATACTGGCACCCGCCTCCGGCTCGGTGAGCCGCGCGAAGCGATACTCCTCCCACAGGGATCGCTCCTCACTGGACAGTGTTTCAGGGTAATTGCGGGCCCGATAACGGAACAGCATTTCGGGTAAGCGCTGGTCCTCGAACACAAAAGACTGCCCGGCCAATGCCTTGGGCTCAGTCGCCTGCACTCGTTCCATGATACGTTTGTCATTGGCCGAGAAAAAACCGCCGCCATAGAGCATTCGGTCGGGGTCGGTTATGGGGTCGTACTTACGACCGCTATAAACGGCCTGCATCTTCTTCTCAAACGCCTGGGGGTCGCGGCCACGTTGCTCGCGCAATGCCGCCAGATTGGCGCGACAGACAGCGCCGCTGATACCGAGGCGCTCGGCGGTGGCCGGGTCGGCCATCTTGGCGGTGACCAGGATCGGGCAACGATTAATGTGCAGGGTCTTCAGCCCCGGCCGCTCGATGCCTTCCGGCATATCCGCCGCACGGGTATACAGGTGCTCGGCGATTTCTGTGGGTGATAACTCAAATAACGGCGCCGGGTCGGCACTGAGGTCATAACAGATCACCTCGTTGCGATTATCAGGATGCATGGCCAGCGGCACGATCAAGGCAATGTTATGGCGGGCTGCGCCAAACATACCCGACACATGCAGCACCGGCTTCATCGCGGCAATATCGAGCTGATCCAGCACCGCCTGCTCGCTGCGGTGTTGGAGCACGTAGTCATAGAGCTTCGGTTGCTTGTCCCGTATCAGGCGCGCCATGGCGATGGTCGCATGCACATCCGACAGGGCATCGTGGGCAGCTTCATGACTGATGCCGTTGGCTGCGGTCAGCTGTTCCAGCTTGAAACTGGGCAGCCCGTCCTCACGCAGGGGCCATTCAATACCTTCTGGCCGCAGGGCGTACGTGGCCCGCACCATATCAATAATGTCCCAACGGGAATTGCCGTTCTGCCACTCGCGGGAGTACGCGTCATAGAAATTGCGATACAGGGTGTAACGCGTCACCTCGTCGTCAAAGCGCAGGGAGTTGTAACCGACCCCGCAGGTGCCGGGCTGCGCCAGCTCGGCATGTATCTGGCGAATAAACTCGCACTCGGGCACGCCCTCGGCAAGCGCCTGTTGCGGGGTAATACCGGTAACCAGGCAGGCCTCGGGGTGCGGCAGGAAATCGTCGGCTGGCCGGGCGAAGATCACCAACGGCTCACCGATAACGTTCAGGTCAAAATCGGTGCGCAGGCCGGCAAACTGCACCGGCCGATCCCGTGAGGGGTCGGCACCAAAGGTCTCATAGTCGTGCCAGTAAAACGTGTCAGACAAGCTCCAACGCCTGTTCTTCGATCTTCGCCCGCCAGATCTTCGGGCCGACCTCGTGTACCGACGTACCGCGAACATCCACCGCGACACTGACCGGCATGTCCTTAACCTCGAATTCGTAGATCGCTTCCATGCCCATTTCCGGGAAGGCGACCACGCGAGCGTTGGTGATTGCCTTGGACACCAGGTAGGCGGCACCACCAACCGCCATCAGGTACACCGCTTTGTGTTTCTTGATCGCCTCGATGCCCGCAGGGCCGCGCTCGGCCTTGCCGATCATACCCAGCAGACCGGTGTGCTCCAGGATGAAATCAGTGAACTTGTCCATGCGGGTCGACGTGGTGGGGCCGGCCGGGCCCACCACCTCATCGCGTACCGGATCAACCGGACCCACGTAGTAAATAAAGCGGCCCTTCAGGTCGACTTCGGCGGGCAAACCCTCGCCAGAATCAATCAGCTCTTTCATCTTTTTGTGCGCGGCATCACGGCCGGTGAGCATCTTGCCAGACAACAGGATAGTGTCCCCGGGTTGCCACTCGGCTGCTTCCTCGGGCGTTACCGTATCGAGGTTAACCCGGCGGACCTGCTCGCCCACTTCCCAGGTAATATCGGGCCAGTCGTTGAGGTCGGGGGGGGTCTGCAGCGCCGGGCCCGAGCCATCGAGAACAAAGTGGGCATGACGGGTCGCGGCGCAATTGGGAATCATCGCCACCGGCAGCGAGGCCGCATGGGTGGGGTAATCCATGATCTTCACATCCATCACCGTGGTCAGGCCACCGAGGCCCTGGGCGCCAATACCGAGCTTGTTGACCGCATCCATAATCTCCAGGCGCAATTCTTCGGCTCTATTGGATGGGCCGCGCTCGCGTAACTCGTGGATATCAATGGGCTCCATCAGCGATTCCTTGGCCATGACCGCGGCTTTCTCGGCGGTGCCGCCAATGCCAATACCCAGCATCCCGGGTGGGCACCAGCCAGCGCCCATGGTCGGCACGGTTTTTACCACCCAGTCGACAATGCTGTCGGAGGGGTTAAGCATCACCATCTTGGATTTGTTCTCAGAGCCACCACCCTTGGCCGCCACCTGCACATCAACGGTATCGCCCGCCACAACTTCCATATGAATCACGGCCGGAGTATTGTCCCTGGTGTTACGCCGGGCGCCCGCCGGGTCCTCCAAAATAGAGGCCCGCAACACGTTATCCGGGTGGGTATAGGCCCGGCGTACGCCTTCGTTGACCATATCGGCTACCGATAGCGTGGCATCCCACTGCACATCCATCCCAATCTTGAGGAATACGGTGACGATGCCCGTATCCTGGCAGATCGGGCGATGGCCTTCGGCACACATGCGCGAATTGATCAGGATCTGGGCCATGGCATCCTTGGCGGCGGGGTTCAGCTCTCGCTCATAGGCCTGGTGCACCGCCTTAACGAAGTCGACCGGGTGGTAGTAAGAAATAAATTGCAGCGCATCGGCCACACTGTCGATAAAGTCGTCCTGGCGAATGACGGTCATGCTGGTAATCCTTGAACCGAGAATTGAAAACGGGGCGAATTATACACCCCAATTACGATGGAATCAGGCCGGCAGCGCGCCTCAGGAAGACGCCTGCAAGGCCCTGACAGAAGACTGTAATTGGGTGATGGTAGTGCTGATCTGCCGGCGGAAGGCATTGATCGAACCGACCCACTCCTCGTTGGCAGAGACCCGCTGGTTGAGCTTGGCCAGATCTGCATTGAGCCGGTTGAGTGTGTCTGCCACGCGCTCCACGTCTTCCTGGTTGGCCTGGGCGCTGATCATCAGCCTTTCCAGGTCGCCGGCTACACTTTTGAGCTTGACCATGTCCTTGCTCAGGGCCTGCAGTTGCGCCGTACTGTCCTTGTCGACCTTGGCCATCCCCGACAACTGCCCACCGTAGGCCTTGCTGGATTTTTCCAGCTTGGCAATATTGGCATTACTCTTCTTGCGCGCATCCCAGAGCTTACGCACCTCGGTATCGATCATCTTGATCTGGGCACCCATGGCGGCGCTGGAACGATTCACCGTTTCATCGGTGTCAGAAAGCAGATCCTCGAGGGCGCCAATGCGTTTTTCATAGGCATTCATGGTGCGCCCGGCCTGCCGTAATTCCTCCTGCAACTGCCAGGCCCAGGCGCAGGCAATGGCAGCCACAACCAGGGCTACAACAATGAACAGGCGTGCCCAGATGCCGGTGCCGCTGTCCACGCTGCGTCTCCCCGGTGGGCCAGCACGGCCGGATCCACCCTTGCCCTTGCCACGACTGGCGGCAAAGTGGGTCTCGCTGTCGCGCTTGGGCACGATAGCCGGAATAGGGTCGAAGTCGTCTCTGTTTGGCATGTGTTCCAGGTCTTACTCAGGATATCGGGCCATTATACAGCCAGCCAATGCACTCAGGAACAAAAAAGCCGGGACAAGCCCGGCTTTGC
>CALJFL010000063.1 GCA_938074135.1 uncultured Halieaceae bacterium
ATATAACATCGGTATCCTCGCGCAGCGAAGGCCTAACAATATGCAAGCGAAGAAAGCCCCGGACACCATCAAGACCAGCTCTGGTATCGAACTCAAACCCTATTACACCGCCGCTGACGTACCGGAAGAACACCGGGAAAAGATGGATATCGCCCCCGGCCAGGCGCCCTACCAACGAGGCTTTCACCCGGCCGGTTATCGCAGCAAGCCCTGGCGCATCTTTCAGCTCAGTGGCTTCGGTAAGCCCGAAGATGAGAACGAGCGCATCAAGTTCCTGCTGAACAACGGCGAGACCGGCTTCATCATGGAACACGATCGCAACACCGGGGATCACTGCTACAACGTCGACCATCCGGAAGTCGTCGCGCGGCGTGAGGATGTGGGCCTGACCGGTGCTGTTATGCAAAGCGTGCGGGACATTGCGATCTGCCTCGACGGCCTACCCGTCGATACCAGCTTTGGTCACGCCGGTGGCGCTGTCGTGCAACACGCGCCCTTTGCGCTTGCTGGCTACTGGACCGTGGCGAAGCAGCGCGGCTACGACCTGAGCAAGATTGCCGGTACCGGGCAGAGTGATTTCAATCTCACCTACCTTGGTTGTGTGACCAAGCAACAAATTCCTACCGATGCCGGTCTCAGGTTCAATGCCGACATCATCGAGTTTTGTGGCCAGCACCTGCCGCGCTGGGTTCCGGTATCTATCGCCGGTTACAACGGCGCCGATACCGGCCTGAGCCCCGACCAGGAACTGGGCTCTCTTTTTGCCAACGCGGTCGAATACCTCGATGAAATCAAACGACGCGGTAATGTACCGCTTGAGCAGGCGGCAAAAGGTTGTGCCGGCGTCAGCTTCCGGGCATCGATTCACATCTTCGAGGAGGCGGCAAAATTGCGCGCTGCCAGATTGATGTGGAGCGACCTCCTGCGCTCACGGTACGGCATCACCGATCCGAAAACGGCTAACCTGCGAATTCACTGCGTGACCGCCGGTTCCAAGATGACCTATCAACAGCCGCTGAATAATATTGTGCGCGGCACCCTGATGGCGCTGACAGCGGCCATGGGCGGCGTACAGTCATTGGGGGTTTCAGGTTATGACGAAGCCCTGTCTATTCCCTCCGAGCACGCCCACCAGATGTCGGTGCGTATCCAGCAGATTCTGCAGGAGGAAACCAATTTCTGCGCGGTCACCGATCCACTGGGCGGCTCCTACTACGTGGAGACCCTGACGGCGCAACTGGCTGAAAAAGCCTGGGAGTTTTTCGAGGAAATCCAACAGCAAGGCGGCTACCTGGCCAGCCTGGACTCGGGCTGGCTGCATGCCAAGGCAGCAGAGAACCAGCATACCGAATTCATGGCCATGGAGTCGGGCGAGCAGCATGTGGTCGGGGTAACCTGCGCCGAGGGTGACGAGTCCCCCTTCGAGGTTGACGGCTTCATGGGTACTGACGACGCCTTCGATGTTGCGCTGGAACGACTTAACGACTTGCGTCGCACCCGTCACGAGGCGGGCGCTAATGCGGCACTGAAGAATCTCGACAAAGTCTGCCGATCGAAAGACAACATCATGCCTGCCATGCTCGATGCACTGGAGGCCGAGGTCACCCTGGGTGAAATCGGCGATGTCTACCGGGACGTGTTCGGTGACTGGAACACACCGATTCAAACCTGAAGGGTCTGCCTATGGATAACAGCCAGAAACGTATTCTGATGGCCAAGACCGGTCTCGATGGCCATTGGCGCGGGCCTACCATCGTGGCCCGGGCACTGCGCGATGCGGGCTTCGAGGTCATCATGATCGGCATGGCCAACACCGATGAAATCGTTCGCGCCGCGATCGACGAAGATGTTGATCTGGTGGGCTTGAATATCGGTGGCCACATCAACGTCGCCTTGCGCGCCGTCAACTCGGTACGCGAAGCAAGACCGGAGGTACCGGTCTTCGCCGGGGGCACCGTACCGCCGCACGCCAAAAAGCAGCTGGAATCACTGGGCGTGGAAGTCTTCCCTCCCGGCTCCCAACTACACGAAATCGTGGCCGCTGCCGAGCGGTTGACCCACGCGACCGATTCGGCCTGACGCCGACGACCGCGCCGCCTTCTCTTGGCAGATATTAGCGAGACGATCACAGCGGCGCTTGCCGGCAACCGGGGCGCCCTCGCCCGCCTGCTCAGCGTCGCCGAATGTTGCGATGACCGCCTGTCGGTGATTGAGAGCGCAATCGCAGGACTGGTCGGCAAGGCCTACGTCATTGGGATTACGGGGCCGCCGGGGGCCGGCAAGTCGACCCTGATCAACCAGTTACTGCCGCGGGCCCAGGGCGAGTTCGACCGCGCTGCAGTGTTGGCAGTAGACCCCAGTTCACCCTTCTCCAATGGCGCCTTGCTTGGTGATCGCGTTCGTATGCAGGGCGACAACCTGAAAGATTCGGTGTTCATCCGGTCCATGGCCTCGCGCGGCGAAGCCGGCGGTTTGGCGCGAGCAGCGGCGACCTGTGTGCGAATCTTCGATGCCTGCGGTTGGCCGGTCATTATTATAGAGACACTGGGCATCGGGCAGGTGGAACTGGAGATCATGAACCTCGCCGATACGGTGCTGGTGGTACTGAACCCTGGCTGGGGAGATACCTTCCAGGCCAACAAGGCAGGACTGACCGAGGCGGGTGATGTCTTCACGATCAACAAGGCGGACAAACCCGGCGTTGAGCAAACCCGCACCGACCTGCTGGATTCGCTGGCACTGATGGCGGCGCGGCCGCTGCCCGATGTTGCCGAGACGATTTCCACCGACGGAACCGGTGTCGATGAACTCTGGGGCAGCCTGATCGGGCACCGCGATCGACTACTGGACTGCGGCGAACTGGACGTACGGCGTGCCCGCAAGCGGCAGCACGTACTGCATAAACTGATCGCCGATCAATTGGACCAACGACTTAACAACGCGCTGGCGACAGACGCCGGAGGTGAGCTTCTCGCCAGCCTGGCGGATGGCACGCAAGATATACAACAGGTTGTACAGCAGCTGCTGGCTCAGATCAGTCAAGACTCACCCTAATACGTTTACCAAAGGGGCGGCTGATCACACCGCCCACCTCGAATTGCCTTTCCGCGGCCAGTAGTGTGGAATGGACGCAGGCACCCAGAACAGTGATCTCATCATGGCCAAGTCTGCACCCTACACACCACCGGCCGATATTCTCGCCAGTTTTCCGGAAAAATCAGGTAACGAGGTCAACGGGGTTGGCGAGACCGAGTACCGTCGTGCGTCGCGTTTTTTCTGGCACAAACCGGACTTGCAGTCCCACGGACAACTGCAAAAGACGGTTCTCAAATACGTGATGGGCGAACCCTCGGTGGGTGCCGAGTTTATCCACGCCGGCCCGGGCGATCCAAAACGTGGCCCGGTCGCAGTAGCTCAAGCGCAACACATCGTCGAAGGCAGCGAGCAACAGTGGAGTGAGAAGATAAAAGCCTTCGCCCTGGCCAACGAGGCCGATGTGGTTGGGGTTGCGAAAATGCGTGACGACTTCATTTTTGATGGCTATGAGGTTAACCACAAGTACATCATCATGATCGGTGTGGCTCATGATTATGAGCTTATGAAAACGGCGCCATCGACTCCCGAGAATCCATCGTCAGCGGCGGAGGTGGCCAGGCAGTACAACCGTGGCTCGCGGGTGGTCAGCAAACTGCGAAATTATATCCTCGAGCAGGGCTATCCCGCCGCCGACTATCCCGGGCCCCTGGCCGATGCGATTGTAATGATCCCCGCCGCCATCGACTGCGGACTGGGTGAGTTGGGTAAACATGGCTCGCTCATCAACCGCAAGCTGGGCTCGTCTTTCAGGCTGGCCGCCGTTACTACCGATATGCCGCTAGCCGTCGATGCACCCGATACATTCGATGTGGACGATGTCTGCTACGGCTGCCGTGCCTGCGAAAATGCCTGCCCGCCCGATGCGATCTTTCAGGAAAAGAAGACCGTGCGCGGTGTCGAAAAATGGTACGTGGATTTCGATAAGTGCATCCCGTTCTTTGCCGAGTCCTACGGCTGCGGCGCTTGTATCGCAGTTTGCCCGTGGAGTATCCCCGGTGTAGCCGACAACCTGCTGCTAAAAATGGCGCGGCGCAAGTCCCGGGAGTAAACAATGACCATAGCGCTCAGCAAGGATGCACGTTCCTATCGCCTTACCAGTATCGACTTTCTACGCGGACTGGTCATCGTGGTTATGGCGATCGACCATGTCCGCGATTTCTTTTTCGCCGGTGCAACGCCAGACCCGTTGGGAGATGCCGACACGTCCCTGGGCTTATACCTCACTCGCTGGGTCACTCATTTTTGCGCGCCGGTGTTTATTTTCCTGGCCGGCACCTCCGCGGGACTCATGGCCGCGCGCAAGACTCCACAAGACCTGGGCGTATTTTTGCTAAAGCGTGGGCTATGGCTGATTTTTGTGGAAGTCGCAGTGATATCCACGGCGTGGACCTTCGCACCGCTGGGAATGGCGCAAATCGGGGGTGCGACTATGGTCATACTGCAGGTCATTTGGGCAATCGGCATGTGCATGTTTTTGCTGGGTTGCGTCCAGTTCATGGGGCGTGCTTTTTGTCTGTATCTGGGTATCGCGATCGTGTTGCTGCATAACTTGCTTGACCCATTGGGTGTCGGGACTGACTTGCTAAAAGAGGGCCCACTGTGGGGACTGTTGCTGTTCCAGATGTCGATAAATTTAGGCGCGGTATTGGTCGTCGAGATATATCCAATTCTGGCTTGGTTCGGCGTGATGCTGGTTGGCTTTGGCTCTTCCTATATTTTTGAAAAGGAACCCGGTGAGCGCAATCGAATACTGATGAAAGTCGGCTTGGGCTTAATCGCTGGCTTTGCCCTGTTAAGAGGCCTTGGGATCTACGGGGACCCCAATGATTGGCAAGTTAGCGGCTCAGGAGCGATCGCAACAGCGCGAGACTTTTTCAATGTGACCAAGTATCCCCCCAGCCTACTGTTCACTTTGATTACACTGGGACCGATGGCTGTATTGTGCGCACAGGCAGATCGACTGCAGGGTTGGCTCAAGGACACTCTGGTCATGTTTGGCAGAGTTCCCTTTGCTTTCTACATCGCCCACTTATACCTGATACATTTACTCAGCATCGGCTTGGGCATGATGCAGGGCTTCGAGGTTCATCAGTTTACGGTGCTTTACACCTTTTATCCTGCAGGCTATGGGGTTGGACTCATTGGTGTTTACCTGGTCTGGTTGCTGGTGCTGGTACTCTTATACCCGCTTTGCCGCTGGATGGCCGGGATCAAGCAGCGACGCAATGATTGGTGGCTGAGCTATCTCTGACACTTAAAAATGTATCGGGCCATGACTACATGAGCGATTTCGCGATCCACCCGCAACTGCTTGGCGACTGCCACCTGCTCGGCAAAGTTAGCAGCGCGTATCTACTGTTGCACCGCAATGCCGCCCTGCCCTGGTTTATTCTGGTGCCCGACACCGAATGCCAGGATCTACTGGACCTGCCGGATGATGTTCGTGAGCAACTGATGACCGACGCCAAGCGCGTCGCCGACTTTATAAAAACTCAATTTGGCCTGAGCAAAATCAATGTAGCGGCACTGGGCAACGTGGTTCCGCAGCTACACCTGCACGTTATCGGCCGTGATCCAGCTGATCCCTGCTGGCCGAATCCTGTCTGGGGTAATCTGACGACAGAGGAGGACTGGCCAGCCAATGCCGTAGACGACTTTAGCGCTACGCTGTGCCAGTGCCCTGACTAAAGTCGGATTGTGCCTAGCCGGCCTGGTCTGGCTCGGTCATTGACAGCACATAGCCATCCGAGGGATTAGCCCGACCTTCAAGTACCTTTAGGTAGATCTTCTGCAAGCAGTGCGAACCGCCGCG
>CALJFL010000064.1 GCA_938074135.1 uncultured Halieaceae bacterium
GGTCCATAGACGAGAGCGGGCCCAACAGGGCCCGTCTAAGTCCCAGGCCCGCTCCATGCAGGCCCGGTTGATGGTCAGGCATTAGCCGCCGCACTTACCTTCGCCGCACTTGCCTTCGCCTTCAGACTTCTCGCCTTCACCGCATTTGCCTTCGCCGCACTTGCCTTCGCCTTCAGACTTCTCGCCTTCGCCGCACTTGCCTTCGCCGCACTTGCCTTCGTCTTCAGACTTCTCGCCTTCGCCGCACTTGCCTTCACCACACTTGCCCTCAGCATCGTGGCTGCCATAGCTGGCCAGGTCGTAACCGCCACTCAACTGCTGAGCAGAAAACGGGTTAACTTCAGCTGATACCAGCGGTGCGATAGATGTTGCGAGGAATGCTGCACCCAGAGCAGCTGCCAGAGGTTTCTTCGAATTAGCCATGATAGTTTCCCTATTAAGATTCAATGGTTTTATTGCTTCTCGAAATGCCCCGGAGGTTAGGCCTCATTGGCAGCTTTCGTGATAGCTATGACACAGTATCGGCAGGGAAGTTTCATAGCGCCCGCCTGGGAATTGGTAATATGTCACATTTTCCAATCCTGTAGTGCTTTCGTCGGCAATAAGCTGGACAGCTGAGGCTAATCGCCGATCAGTGGGGGTTATTTTGCAACCATTGCTGCACATCTCGCCACTGCGCCTGTAAGCGCTTCAGCGATACCGGGATTTTGGTACCCAGGTTTTGTGCAAACAGCGACACCCTGAACTCCTCCAGCGCCCAGCGATACTGGCAGGCTGCCGGGCAGGCCAGCAGCAGCCCCGGACGCTCCGACAGCACTGCCTGCAGTGGCTCGGTCAACCCGGCCAGCATAGCCATGTGCTGCTGATCCTTGGAATATTGGCCGCTCAGGCGCTCAACCCTGGTCCGCAGGGCTTTCATATAGCGGGGGTATTGAGCGAGCCAGGCAGCCGGCGTATCCCGCATGAATCCGGTGTGCAACAGGTTTGCGAGTTGCGCCTTTATGTCATCGCGCGAGTCGCTCCACGCCCCGGCGGGCATTGCGGCGAGCAGTTGCCGGGTAGCCGCCAGGACTTCCAAAGTATTGAACAGTAGCGTTTCCAGGTCATTGCCAATTGTCACCAGCCGCCCGCTGCCCTCGCTCACTGCCGACTCGAATTCCGCCCGGGTAAAGGGCAGACTTTCCTCGAGTTGCAAAGCCTGGGCAAACGCGGCAGCAATAAGGTCGTCCAACAGCACCGCACGCTCCAGTCCGGCCCCGGCCAACACCAGCGTGAAGTTGTTCCCACGCAGCATCTGCTTGCGCAAAAATCGGCTGCCCTGGCTATTGTGCAACTGGGCCAGACGCAGCACCCCCAGGCGATGTTGCTGACGGGCCTCTTCGGGATAGTCGAACAGCTCGATAGCGACGTTATCGCCACAATCGACAAGCGCGGGATAAGATACGATGGCCACCCCGGCCTGGCGGAACCGCCACTCCCGGGGAATGGCGTCCATATCCCAGCGGGTTATGCCTGTCCGCCGGGGGCTATCATCAGGCACGACAGTGACCGACTGCTGGGTTTCATCGCGGAATCGGCGAATCAGCGCATCGAGGTCCCGGTCTTCAGCCAACAGCCGTCCATCACCGTCAACCACCCTGATATTCATCCGGTAGTAATCGTCGAGCTTGTCCAGCGCCCAGTCCGAGCGACTCAACCTGGTGCCACCCAGACGCGACATAGCCCGGGTCAAAGCCTCGATCAGATCGACATTGTCCGGCTCCAGTTCGGCCAATGCCCTGTCGACAAAATCCGGGGCCGGCACCAGGTGCTTACGCTGCTGTTTGGGCAGTGCCTTGACCAGCGCAATGCACTTCTCGCGCAGCAATCCGGGCACTAACCAGTCAAAACGAAACCGCGGCACACGGTTCAGCAGCGCCACGGGCACGGTCACTGACACACCGTCACTGGCCTTGCCCGGTTCGAAGTGGTAACTCAGGCGATAACGCATGTCCTCCCATTGCAGATAATCGGGAAATTGCTCGCCCAATTCAGCGCCAGGATCACGGGCCAGTAACGCGCCCCGCTCTATTCGCAAGGCTGTATCGGCACCGGCTGTCTCCTTGAGCCAGGCTTTCAGGCGACTGGCTGTGAACGCGTTGTCCGGCAGGCGCTCATCATAAAAATCGTATAACACCTGCTCGTCAGCGACGATATCCCGGCGCCGGGTACGGGACTCCAACTCCTCCAGCTGGCGCACAAGACGCAGGTTGTGCTTCAGAAATCCGGGGTGCTGGCTAAACTTACCGGCGATCAGCCCTTCCCGAATCAGCAACTCCCGCGACTCTTCGGGGTTGATGTTACCGTAGTGAACCGAGCGTTTATCCGCCACGGTCAGCCCATGCAGGCTAAGACGTTCCCAGGCAACTGCGCGGCCACTGCGCGCTTGCCAACGCGGCTCATAGTAGTGATGTTTGAGCAGCCCTGGATTAATGTCGATTACCCACTGCGGCTCTATCGCGCCCGCGGTCCGGGCAAAAACGCTACTGGTCTCCACGATCTCGGCGCAAACCAGCCACTTGGGCGGTTTGCGATAGAGAGAAGAGCCGGGGAAAAGCTGCAGCTTGCGATTGCGAGCACCCAGGTACTCCCTGCGCTCCTGTTGCTGGGCAATGTTTCCCAATAAGCCCGTCAGCAGCGCTATATGAATACCGGTGTAATTTTCTTCCTCGGGCAACTGTTGTCGCGGATGCAGCTTCTGCTGACGACAGGCAATAACCAGTTGCGCGTGGACTTCGCGCCACTCCCGCATACGCATGAAAGCGAGGAACTCGCGCTGGCACAACTTGCGCAGTTGGTTCTGGCTCAGCGTCTGACGCTGTTCCTCGTAGTAACGCCACAGATTGATCCAGGCCATAAAATCCGAGCGCGGATGCCGAAAACGCGCGTGTGACTGATCGGCCTGTTGCTGCTTCTCCTGCGGCCGCTCCCGGGGATCCTGTATCGCCAGCGCACTGGCGATCACAAGTATTTCCTCCAGACAGTGTTGCTGTTCGGCAGCCAGAATCATCCTGCCCAGGCGAGGATCGATAGGCAGGCGCGCCATCCTCTTGCCAATGGTGGTGAGCTTGCCAGCGCTGGTAACGGCACCCAACTCTTCCAGCAGCTTGTAACCATCGCGCACCATGCGGGTGTCCGGTGGGTCGATAAACGGAAAGTTATTTATGTCACCGAGGCGCAGCTGCAGCATCTGCAGTACCACCGCAGCCAGGTTGGTCCGCTTTATTTCCGGATCGGTAAACTCCGGGCGACCCAGAAAATCCTGCTCGGTGTAGAGCCGGATACAGACGCCAGCCTCCACCCGGCCGCAACGACCCTGCCGCTGGTTGGCACTGGCCTGTGAAATAGCCTCGATAGGCAATCGTTGGACCTTGGTGCGAAAACTGTAACGGCTTATGCGTGCCTCACCCGGATCAATCACATAGCGAATGCCGGGAACTGTCAGCGAAGTTTCGGCCACATTGGTCGCCAGCACGACCCGCATGCCACGCCGTCCCGAGGTATCAAAAACGAGATTCTGCTCGGCCTGACTCAGACGGGCATAGAGTGGCAGAACCAGTAGGTCGGTCTGCTGTCGCAGCACCTTGGCAAGCTCCCGGATATCCCGCTCCCCTGGCAGGAATATCAGTACGTCGCCGCGAGTGCCATACGCGCCCCGGTCGATTGATTCGACCAGCGCCACGATCTGCTCGCGAACGCCCTGATCCCGGTCCGTGGCGGGATCCTGGTAGATTGTTTCCACCGGGAACGTTCGCCCCGATACTTCGATAATCGGGGCGTTGTCGAAATGACGCGAAAAACTTTCTACGTCGATGGTGGCAGAGGTAACGATTACCTTGAGATCGGGTCGCCGGGGCAACAGACGTTTCAGGTAGCCCAACAGGAAGTCGATATTCAGACTGCGTTCGTGGGCTTCATCGATAATCAAGGTATCGTACTGGCGCAGCATTCGGTCGCGCTGCATCTCTGCCAACAAAATTCCGTCGGTCATCACCTTCACCGCTGTGCTATCAGACACCTGGTCGTGGAAACGAACCTGGTAGCCCACGGTGTCGCCCAGCGGTGTATCCAACTCCTGTGCAATGCGCTGGGCTACCGTGCGCGCCGCCAGCCGCCGCGGCTGGGTGTGGCCGATACGCGCCGCCTGCCCGCGGCCTAACGCCAGGCATATCTTGGGTAGCTGTGTGGTTTTACCAGAACCGGTTTCGCCGGCAATAATGACAACCTGATTGTCGCGTATCGCGGCGGCGATCTCCTCGCGCCGCTCCACGACTGGCAGTTGCTGTGTAAATGAAACCGGAGGAACCCGCCTGCGTGGTTCCTGGGATGTTGCCATGAGATGTGCCTGACCTTATGCGCTGTCGCGCAACTCCCGTCGCAGTATCTTACCGACATTGGTTTTAGGTAAGTCCTGCCGAAACTCCACCAGCTTGGGCACCTTGTAGGCCGTCAGGCTGCGGCGGCAGAATTCGCGCACTTCCTCGGCAGTGAGGTTGCCGGACCGGGATACCACAAACATTTTGATCACCTCGCCAGAGATCTCATCTGGTATACCGACCGCTGCACACTCCAGGACATCATCGTGCTCACTCAGCACATCCTCAAGTTCGTTCGGGTAAACATTGAATCCCGACACCACGATCATATCCTTCTTGCGGTCGACGATCTGGACAAACCCGTCCGGTCGAATTTTTGCGATGTCGCCAGTGCAAAACCAGCCCTCGCCATCCATAACCTTGGCGGTCTCATCGGGACGCTGCCAGTAACCGAGCATCACCTGCGGGCCGCGAACGCAGAGTTCACCTGCCTCGTCAATGGGCAGGACATTGCCCTCATCGTCGACGACCTTGACTTCAGTGTGCGGAACCGGCAGCCCGATTGTGCCGATAATCATCCTGCCGCCCGGGTTACTCGAGACCACCGGAGATGTTTCGGTCAGGCCATAACCCTCGGAAACTTCGCAACCTGTAACCTGCTGCCAGCGCCCCGCAACGGCATGGGTCAAGGCCATACCGCCGGACAGGGTCAGCTTCAGTGATGAGAAATCCAGCAGCCTGAACGCTTCGTTATTGCACAGTGCTGCGAACAGTGTGTTCAGGCCACAAAAGATATTAGGGCGATACTCCTTCATCACCTTGACTACGGAGGGCAGATCGCGAGGATTAGGGATGAACACCATGTGCCCGCCACGCAACATGGAATAGATACACGTCATAAAGGCATAAATGTGATAGACCGGTAAGGGCTGCGCAATGACACGCTCCTCGTCACTCAGTCTGTGACTTTCAAAAAATGTATCGGCCTGCAGGATATTTGATACCAGGTTGCCATGCGACAACATCGCCCCCTTGGCTACCCCGGTCGTGCCTCCGGTGTACTGCAGCATCGCCAGTCCATTGCGCTCCCCTGCCACAGGCGTGGGCGACTTTGCCGCACCCGCTTTTAGGGCGGCGCGCAGACTTATCGCCCCCGGGATTTCAAATGGCGGCACCATCTTCTTGATGTGCTTTGCAACGGTATTGATAAAAACCCGCTTCAGGGGCGAGTGCAGGTCCGCCAACTCGGTGACCACCACATACTTAACCGGCGTCGCTGGCAGCACAGTGGCGACTGTCTCGGCGACATTGGCCTGAACCACCAGGGCCTTGACCCCCGCATCATTGAACTGGTGTTCGATCTCGCGAGCGCTATAAAGCGGATTGGTATTGACGACAACCAACCCGGCACGCAGCGCTCCAATCACTACCACCGGGTACTGTACAAGATTAGGCATCTGAATGGCGATCCGATCTCCAGGCACAAGCTCGGTATGGTGCTGCAACCACGAGGCGAAGTTGGCAGATAGTCGATCGATATCGGCGAAGGTCAGGGTACAGCCCAGACTGGTAAAGGCGGGCTGCGTGGCGTACTCGCGAAAGGCAAACTCTGCCACCGCAACGACGGTATCGAAACGATCGATACCAGCATCGGCCGGGATACCGAGTTCCTCACGCACTGAATTGATAAAGGCCTGTATTTCGTCCAGTAAGACACCTGCCATTTTGGCTTCCCTCAAGCACCTGTGGGTGTTCAAAATACGTTAAAATGTGCGCTCCCGCAAAGCCTCGACTGGCCTCACTATGAACAAACTGACCAACATACCCTATGCCGACATCCAACTCGGCCAGACCGCCACCTATTCCTCAACCATCGGCGATACGCAGGTACGCTTGTTCGCCGCTGTATCAGGGGATGTCAATCCCCTGCACCTGGATCAGGCCTATGCCGAGACAACACCCTTTGGCGAGCGGATTGCCCATGGCATGCTGACTGGTGGCCTGATCTCAGCCGCGATTGCAATGGAATTGCCGGGGCCGGGAACGGTATATCGCAGCCAATCACTGAAATTCAGGGCGCCGGTTAAGTTGGGTGACACCCTTACGGTCAGGCTTGAAGTGACCGACAAACAGGACCGTGGCCCGGCCGTGACGCTGGACTGCAAAGTCTACAATCAGCATGAGAAGCTGGTTGCCAGTGGTACTGCTGAGGTGATTGCTCCCACGGAGAAACTGTCACTCCCAAGGCCCCCAATTCCAGGGTTTACAGTGGCCGATTAACACTAGGCCTGCTCCTGACTGGCGGGCGCATCCTTGGCAGCAAACTGTCCCGGGTCGATATACATTAATCGCAAGACCACGTTAGCCTGGCCACCGCTAACATCTGCACCCAGCACCATGACGTTGGGCTGGCCTTCTTCAACAGTCACTCCAGTCGCACCGAACATCATCACGTTGGCGTCATGTTCGGCGGTAAACGAGGTGATTTTCTGGTCTTTTTGCAAGGCAGTCGACAAATTGGTAATCAAGACTCCCAGACTGTTGCGGAAACCGCCATAATTAAGCTTACCGCGGAACTCACTGTGGTCCAGCGCCAGGTCAAAACGAACCAGCGACTTGTCTTCCATTTCAACCTGGGTCAGTGCTACTGCGCTGCCCTCGGCGAGTTTCTTGAACAGGTTTTTTGCATCGGTGCGTGTCGCTTCGATAAACGCGCGGTGCAGCAGGTTCGCGGAGATAGTCAGGAATGTTTCCTGGGGAAGGGACTGGGTTTCTGCTTGCGCCATGGGAACCTCGCAACTCAAAGGGCCGCAAGTGTAATACCTGGGGCGAGCAAACTCCAGTTCGCCTTTGGGGAACGCAAGATGGCTCTGTTATCATAGCGGGCCAGAAAAAGAGGACGTCATTCAGACTGTGTGGTACCAGGTCACTTCAGTTTCAACAGGACCGCGCATACACCGCGCCAACGCCGGGTGGGATACTGCCCTGGGCCGCCTCCCGCGTGCCTCGTTGTTGATCGGCCTGCTCTTGTCCTCCCTGCTGGTCAATGCCGGCGATGCCACCCTCGAGGCCCTTACCCGCGAGCGCGAAGTCCTGTCCAGCGAATTGCTACAGTACGAAAAAACCATTGCCATCCTGCATACCGATAGCTCTCCCCCGGAAACCAGCAAGAATCCGGCGGTACGCACTTTAGCCGCAGAAATGGTCAATATCCGTCAGCGCCTGATTGGTATCACAGAGCAGGAAGTGACGCTGCTGCAGGAGCAAATCAGTGACGCCAGGTCCGTGCCCACCGAGGAGGCGCCCGTGGAGGACACAGAAGACCCTCCGCCGGTCGCCCTGGAAGCCAAGCCACAACGATCCCCGGCACGAGATTACTCTGTCGACCAGGAGGCACAGGACGTAGCGCGCCTGCGCGGCCTCTTGACGGCGTACTACACAGAGCAGCAGGAATCGATGCAGGTACTGCCCACGGCCGAGGAACTCGCCCAGCGCGACGCCGCCCAACTCGATGCTCAGCGGCTGGCAATGATCCCATTTAATGCCGATAAAGTGCGGCTCAATGGCGCCGAGGGCAGCACCGCGCTAAGCCAGATTACCCGGCGCCTGAGCGACCCCAACATACCGGAAAGTCGTCGCGATATCGCACCGATCTGTACGATCAAAACTCGGCTATTTGGTAATCTGGTGGGCAGTGAAACACGCAGTTTGATTCCGGTAGGCAAACATCACTATGTCGCTCGTGTTCGCCTGCAACCCGGCGACACCACCCTGCGCATCCTCGATCATAGCTGGCAAGTGCAGTTACCCCAGGACATTAGCGCCGCCGAATATATCTTCACTTTGTATGCGCCGCCGTCAACCGAGCCCGAGTTGCATGTATTTGCAGTCAACGACCTGCTGGCAGAAAGCGACCCGCATATCCCTGCCTGGTTGCCCGACAAGGTCGGTCTCAAGCCGCGCGCTGGATGAAGCGGGAGAACACTCCCTGGCGGGCCGCCACCACGGCTCGTGTTGAATGGCTGGACGACAACACCCCCTCCGCCCCCGACTATGCCGACATCTACTACTCCCGCGAGGATGGTCTGGCGGAAAGTCGTCATGTCTTCCTCGACGGCAGTCGGCTACCTGAGCGGTGGCGACAACACCGGCGCAGCACCTTTGTCATCGCCGAAACCGGTTTCGGCACCGGGCTGAATTTTCTGCTGACCTGGCAGTCCTGGCAGGCATTACCCCTACCCAGGCCGCGACTGCACTATCTGGCCGTCGAGAAATACCCCCTTACCCGTGGTGACCTGGCCCGCGCACTGGCCAGCTGGCCGCAACTGCAAATCCTTGCCAACTCGCTGCTCGCGCTCTACCCGCCCGCAGTCAAGGGCCAGCACAGACTGCTGCTGGACGATGGACAGGTCATGCTGGACCTGTATCTGGAGGATGCCAACGATGTACTGGCCGACCTTGCCAGCCGGGCGACCGCGTATGTCGATGCCTGGTACCTTGACGGCTTCGCCCCCGCTCGCAACGCCGACCTGTGGCAGGCGGACTTGCTGAAGTCCGTGGCACGACTGACCCGGGCCGGAGGGTCAGTGGCAACATTCACCGCTGCCGGACAGATTCGCCGGGACCTGCAAGCAGCCGGTTTTACGATGGAAAAATTCCCCGGCTTCGGCCGCAAGCGCGAGAGCCTGCGAGGGCACCTTGAGCGAACGTCAGAGTCACTGGGCGCAACACTTAATCCCTGGGATCTCGACAAGCGTGACAAGGCGATACCGGGCAGCGCCATCGTACTCGGGGCTGGCCTGGCAGGCTGCCAGGTAGCCGCGGCCCTGGCCAGGCGCGGGGTCACGGTAAGCCTGCTGGATCAGGGCGAAGTTGCAGGGGCCGCTTCCGGCAACGCCCAAGGGGTGCTTTACACGCGGCTGTCGCGCAAGCACTCGGCGCTGGTCGATTTCGCACTGCAAAGCTTCATCTTTGCCAGCAACAGTTACCAGTCTCTATTCGATAAGGGTGTCCTATCATCGCCCACAGACGGAGACCTGTGTGGCAGTCTAAGCCGTGCCACGGATGAGCGTGACCTGGAATTCCTGATCGAGGCGCTGGCCGACCTGCCTGAACTTGCCCGGGTGGTCGATGCCGCTACCGCCTCTGCGCTGACGGGGCTGAACCTGTCCGCTGGCGGTTACTGGTTTCCTGGTTCTGGCTGGCTGTCTCCGCCGGCCATTTGTCGAGCTCTGGTGGCGACACCAGGCATCACCTTGCTGGCAGGCAGCGGACCGGTACAGCTGCAACCGGGTGATAAGGGCTGGCTGGCGCACGGCGCTTCCGGGGTCCTGGCCTCCGCCGACTGTGCAATCATTGCCACGGGCGTCGCGGCCACCGAACACCGGCATCTGGACTGGTTACCGTTGCGCAGTATTCGAGGCCAGACCACCCACCTGCCCACCCGCTCACCATTAAACACGCTGCGCAGCGTATTCTGTCACGAGGGCTACATCGCACCTGCCCGCCACGGCGACCATTGCCTGGGGGCCACCTTTGACCTCAATGATGAAGAGACCGGTCTGCGCCTTGCGGATCATCGCTACAATCTGGATACCCTGGCTGCAGCCGTACCCGACTGGCGCGAAGCACTCTCGGGGGTAGATTGCAGGGATCTTGAGGGCCGTGTCGGTTTCCGTTGTGCCAGCCCGGATTATCTGCCACTGGTTGGCCCGGTTCCGGCGCGTGAGCAATTCTTGCAAACCTTCGCGGGCCTGCGTAACAATGCCCGCCAACGCATCGACAGCAGGGGCGATTACGTGCCAGGCCTGTACCTGAATACCGCTCACGGCTCCCGAGGGCTGACCTCGACACCACTGGCGGGAGAGTTGCTGGCCGGCCTGATTTGCGGCGAGCCATTACCACTGCCGCGGCGCTTGTGCCGCGCACTGACACCTGCTCGCTTCCTCATTCGTGATCTGTCACGCGGCAGGATCTGAGCGGATGCCAAGGCTACTGCTGCTATTAATCGCCTGCCTGGCGCTAAATGCCCACGGTCAGCAACAGTACGGCTACAAGGTGCTTGAGACCAAGCCACAGTCCCGGCAGAACTTTGTCCAGGGCCTGGAAATCGTCGGCGACTACCTTTACGTGGGCACCGGTAATTACGGTCAATCACATCTGCTACGTTATCGACTGGCAGATGGCGCCCTCGAGAGCGGTCGGCGACTCAATCCCAACATGTTCGGTGAGGGTATCACCGTCTTCGACGGCAAGGTCTACCAGCTGACATGGCAGAACAGGATGGCGCTGGTCTATAACGAGGCGGACCTCACCCCGCTGGAGTGGTTTGCGATTCCCGGCGAGGGCTGGGGTATAACGCATAATGAAACCCGCCTTATCTACAGCGACGGCAGCCACCTGTTGCATTTTCTGGACCCAACAACAAAGACTATTGAACGCACTCTGGCAGTCACCGAGAACGGTCAGCCGGTAATCCGGCTCAATGAGCTGGAATGGGTAGAGGGCAATATCTGGGCAAATGTCTGGGGTACGGATCGTATAGTCATCATTGACCCGGATAACGGTGAGGTTAGCGGCAGCATTAACCTGTCCGGCCTGCTGCCGCTGGCGGCAAGAGAGCCCGGTACCGACGTTCTCAACGGGATTGCGCGCAACCCGGCCAACGGGGACATCTGGGTCACCGGCAAGCGTTGGCCCTATCTTTACCGTATTGAACTGGTACCGCTAGAAACCACGATACAACAGGCACAACCAGCGACGGAATCGCGCTAGAATAGGCACCCTTTCCAACGTCACACGAGAGAAACATGAGCGAAAGCAGCGCCCTTCCAGCCGCGCACCCGGCGTTTGAACCCGTACGTCAGGAAACTATCGAGTCACTGAATATTACTGTGGAGCAGTTTGAGCACCGCGCCACGGGCGCAGTGCACTACCACATCGCCTCGGAAAACAACGAGAACGTATTCCTGGTGGCACTGCGCACCGTACCGGAAGATTCTACCGGCGTCGCCCATATTCTCGAACACACGGCCCTGTGCGGCAGCGAACGTTTTCCGGTGCGCGATCCGTTCTTTATGATGCTGCGGCGCTCCCTCAATACTTTCATGAACGCCTTCACCAGCTCCGATTGGACCGCCTACCCCTTCGCCAGCCAGAACCGCAAGGACTTCGACAACCTGCTGGATGTCTATCTTGACGCTGTTTTCTTTTCCCGTCTCGACCCGCTGGACTTCGCCCAGGAAGGTCATCGAGTGGAGTTCGCCGAGCCCGGCAACGCCGACAGTGACCTGGTGTTCAAGGGGGTTGTATTCAATGAGATGAAGGGCGCCATGAGTTCGGTGACCAGTACGCTGTGGCACGCCTTGTGCGAGAACCTGTTCCCTACCAGCACCTATCATTACAACAGTGGCGGCGATCCGGCGCACATTCCCGACCTCAGCTACGACCAGCTAAAAGCCTTTTATCGCAGCCACTATCACCCCAGCAACGCCATCTTCATGACCTTTGGCGATATCCCGGCGATCGAGTTACAGGGAGAGTTCGAAGAAAAGGCACTGAAGAAGTTCGACAAACTGGACCAGCGCATCGAGGTCAAGCCAGAGCAGCGACTACCGGAGCCACAACACATCAGCGGCAGCTACGCCTTTGACGAAAGTGGCAGCACTGAGCGAAAAACACATATCGTGATGGGCTGGATGCTGGGCGAGAGTGCCGACCTTGAGCAGTTGCTGGAAGCGCAATTATTGTCCAGCGTGCTGATGGAAAATAGCGCCTCTCCCCTGCAGCACGCACTCGAGACCACCAAGCTTGGACAGGCGCCCTCCCCGCTTTGCGGCCTGGAAGACTCCATGCGCGAAATGGTGTTCTGCTGCGGCATAGAGGGCAGCGAGGCTGACAACGCCGAGGCCCTGGAAGCCCTGGTACTGGAAGTTATCACAGACGTCGCTGCCAAGGGTGTCGATCACGATCGCCTGGAGGCGGTTTTGCATCAGTTGGAACTGCACCAGCGGGAGATAAGTGGCGACAGCTATCCGTATGGATTGCAGCTGATTATGCAGGCACTGGGCTGTGCGACCCACTACAGCGACCCCATTGCGGTACTTAACCTGGACCCGGTGATAGCCAGATTACGCGAACAGATCGAGGATCCCGATTACATCAGGCAGCTAGCCCAACGCCTGCTGCTGGACAATCCACACAGGGTTACGCTGACCATGTCCCCGGACCGCGAACTCTCGACCCGGCAACAGGAAGAGGAAGCGCAACGACTGGCGGCAATCAAGGCGGATATGGACGAAGAGCAAAGGCAACAGGTTATCAGCCTGGCCGCCGATCTCCTCGCCCGACAAAACCAGGTGGACGACGAGAGTATTCTGCCCAAGGTGGAGCTGAGTGATGTGCCAGCAAGCCTGCCGGAGCTCGAATTTGAAGATCAAACCGTTGGAGATCTGACCATCACCCGCTACGCCCAGGGAACCAATGGACTGGTCTATGTACAGGCCATCGCTCCGGTTCCCCAACTCGACGACAACAGTCTCGCTTTGCTGCCGACCTATACCAATCTGCTGACTGAACTTGGTCTTGGTGACTCGGACTATCTGGAGACCCAGCATCGCCAATCCGCCTGGGTGGGCTCTATCAATGCCTTTTTGTCCATGCGCGGGTCGGTAGATGACGAGCAGTCACTGCAGGCGAATATGGTGCTGTCATCCAAGGCGCTGGCACGTAACACCAATGAGCAGTCGAGGCTGCTGCGGGACACCTTGCAGTCGGTGCGATTCGACGAACACTCCCGCATCCGGGATATTGTCAGTCAGCAGCGCGCGCGCAGGGACCAGTCAGTAACCGGTAACGGGCACGGCCTGGCGATGACCGCAGCCAGCGCCGGCATGAGCCCTCTGGCCAGATTGAATAACCAGCTGTCGGGTATGGCTGGCATCAAGTCACTGCGCGTATTGGATGAGTCCCTGCGAGACGATCAGGCGGCCGCGGATTTTGCTGAACGCTTGCAGGCACTGCACAACACAATGCTGGCACAGCCTACCCAATTACTGGCAATCGCCGAGAAAGATCGACTGGACGCGGTATGCACACAACTGGCGCAAGACTGGCAGGCCCTGGTACCTGGCAGTGCCGGCGACACGTTCATAGCCTCACCAGTGCGCGAGCGGGTACTCGAAATGTGGGTCACCAATACCCAGGTTAACTTCAGTGCCCGGGCTTACCCCACCGTGCCGGTGGGCCACGTCGACGCCGCTGCACTGACGATTCTGGGTGGTTTTCTCCGCAATGGCTTCCTGCATCGCGCCATCCGCGAACAGGGCGGCGCCTACGGCGGCGGTGCCAGTCAGGACTCGGGTATCGCCGCCTTCCGATTCTACTCTTACCGCGACCCCCGTTTGGAGGAGACCTTGTCGGACTTCGATGCCTCAGTCAGCTGGATGCTGGAAGAGCAACACGACGAGCGACCATTGGAAGAAGCGATTCTCGGCGTGATCGGTAGTCTCGACAAACCCAGTTCACCGGCAGGCGAAGCCAAGCAGCATTTTCACAACCGGCTGTTTGGCCGCACCCATGAGCAGCGCGAAGAGTTTCGCCAGCGCATCCTGGATGTCACGCTGGATGATCTGCGACGCGTCGCACAGACCTACCTGCGCCCGGAGCTGGCCAGTACCGCGGTCATTACCAATGCCAGCCAACTGGATGCCACCGCTGACCTGAGGGACTCCCTGGGCTTGATCGTTCAGGAGTTGTAGTCGGGCAGGTCAGGCACCGGCATCAAAATAGCGGGCAAAAAAAAGGGCAGATAAATCTGCCACTTTTTCTGACACCGACTGAACCTAGCCAAACTGGTTCATGGTGTTGTCTTTACCGCCAGCCTTGAGGGCCTGGTCACCGGCAAAGTATTCCTTGTGGTCATCGCCCATATTGGAACCGGCCATGTCCTGGTGCTTGACGCAGGCGATACCCTGGCGGATTTCCTTGCGCTGTACACCTTGCACGTAAGCCAGCATCCCCTCTTCACCAAAGTAGCCTTTGGCCAGATTGTCAGTCGACAGAGCCGCAGTGTGATAAGTCGGCAGCGTGATCAGGTGGTGGAAAATACCGGCTTCGCGTGCTGCATCAGCCTGGAATGACTGAATGCGCGCGTCAGCTTCGGCGGCGAGTTCTGAGTCATCGTACTCTTCACTCATCAGCTGGTCACGATTGTAGGCAGCAACGTCCTTGCCCTCTTCAGTCCAGGCATCGAACACCTGCTGGCGGAAGCTCAGCGTCCAGTTAAAGGATGGGGAGTTGTTGTAAACCAGCTTGGCGTTCGGGATCACCTTGCGAATCTCGTCAACCATCGCGCCGATCTGGCCGACATGCGGCTTCTCGGTTTCAATCCACAGCATATCCGCACCATTTTGCAGGCTGGTAATGCAATCAAGGACACAACGCGCCTCGCCGGTACCGGCCTTAAAGCGGTACAGACCGTTGGGCAGGCGAACTGGACGAACCAGGTTACCGTCTTGCTTGATGATGACGTCGCCTTCGTTTACGTCGTCGGCACCATTAATGATTTCAGTTTCCAGGAACGCATTGTACTTGTGCGCCAGATCACCAGCGTCTGTAGACACCGGAATCTTTTGCGTCAGGCCAGCGCCGAGGGAATCGGTACGGGCCACGATGATACCATCATCAACACCCAGTTCCAGGAATGCGTAGCGAACCGCATTAATTTTGGCCAGGAAATCCTCGTGAGGAACCGTTACCTTGCCATCCTGGTGTCCGCACTGCTTGGCGTCGGAGACCTGGTTTTCGATCTGGATAGCACAGGCGCCTGCTTCGATCATTTTCTTGGCCAGCAGGTACGTCGCTTCCTCGTTACCGAAACCGGCATCGATATCGGCGATAATGGGCACCACGTGAGTTTCGTAGTTTTCAATCGCGTTGAGTGCCGCTTTTTCCTTGACCTGGTCACCGGCTGTACGAGCCTCGTCGAGGTCGTGGAAAAGGTGGCCCAGTTCGCGGGCGTCAGCCTGGCGCAAAAAGGTATACAGTTCTTCGATCAGCGCTGGCACAGCCGTCTTTTCGTGCATGGACTGGTCAGGCAGCGGGCCGAACTCACTGCGCAGGGCGGCAATCATCCAACCAGACAGGTACAGGTAGCGCTTGCTGGTGGTGCCGTGATGCTTCTTGATAGCCAACAGCTTCTGCTGGCCAATAAAACCATGCCAGCAGCCCAGTGACTGGGTGTACTGGGAGCTGTCAGCGTCGTATTCCGCCATGTCCTTGCGCATGATCGCAGCGGTATAACGCGCGATATCAAGGCCGGAGCTGAAGCGATTCTGCGCCTTCATGCGGGCTGCATACTCGGGGCTAATGTTATTCCAGGTGCCTGATTGCGCGTCACGCAGTTCGGCAATGGCGGCGATGTCCTGCTGGTAAGTTGACATGGCGATACCTCAGATACTCAGTAGATTTAACAATATAACGACTCCGGTCAGACCGGACGTTGATTGAGGGCAATCATAGGGACATTTTCAGTATAACTGAAATCGATAGTTTATATTTTTGACATTCACGATGTGAATGTAGGCACTCAAGCCAGCTTGACGATAAAGTTCTCTGCAAACGACTCCATCACCCGGCGCTTTTCATCGAGTGTTGAGCCACCGCCGAGGATCATGCTGAAGGGATAATTCACGCTGGCGGTCATGCCTTCATCCGCCAGTCGTCTGAAGGTGTCATAGTCTGGCGGCGTGGTAAGGCCCAGCACGGTTTCAAAGGGCTGCTCTGCCACACCTTGTTCATCGCGCAGTGCCCGGATCTTGCGCAACAAGGGGGCCACCTCGTCGGGGTGGTTACCGTGGCCAATAAAACCACTGCCGTACTTCACCGTTCGACGCAAAGCAGGTGCGCTGGAACCGCCAATAAACACCGGTACTGGCGCGGGCGGTGCGGGAAGTAATCTTACCCCATCAAACTGGAAGAACTCGCCGTCGTGATCCACCCAGTCACCGCTCCATAATGCCGGCATGACCTCCAGCATTTCATTCATGCGTCGGCCACGGGTGTGGAAATCGACTCCCGCCGCGTCGAACTCTTCTTTCATCCAGCCGGCCCCGGCCCCGAGAATGAACCGGCCATTGCTAAGCAGTGACAGGGTGCCAGTCGCCTTGGCAACTTCCAGTGGATGGCGCAGTGGCAAAATATAGATGGAAGTGGAGAATTTCAGCCGGGTGGTGACCGCCGCCATCATCGCCGTCATGACCCAGGGGTCGGGATAGGGCGACTCGCTGTCTATCGGCGACTGCCCATCCGGGGTGTAGGGATAGGGACTGTGCAGGACGCGGGGATACAGCAGGTGATCCGCACCCATGACACCCTCGAAACCAACCTCCTCGGCAATCCTGGCAACATCCAATAGTTGCTCAGGTTCCATGTATGGCACCATCTGCCAGAACTTCATCGTTTAAGCACTCCCCTGCCTGTTGTCAGATGCGCGCTGACAAGGTCCTCTTCAGCGCGCAAACAACTCGCCTTCGATGTCCCTGAAACCCTTGATTTAAGTGCATTACCCGACGGGTCAAGAAAGAACAAGGTGCCCTGCTCCCCCGCCTGACCCTCGAAACGGATGTAAGGCTCGATAACAAAATGCTCAATAACCTGTTGCAGTCTGGTGGCGAGGGACCGCCAGTCCTCAAACTC
>CALJFL010000065.1 GCA_938074135.1 uncultured Halieaceae bacterium
TTCTCGGCAATCTTACGCAGGATGCGGCGCATGATTTTGCCGGAGCGGGTCTTCGGTAGTCCCGGTGCCCACTGGATAACATCGGGCTTGGCGATGGGGCCGATCTCTGCAACGCAAAGTTGTACCAGCTCAGCGCGCAGCGCGTCACTGGGCTCTACGCCCTGCATCGGGGTCACGTAGCAGTAGATACCCTGGCCCTTGATGTCATGGGGGAAACCAACGACCGCGGCCTCGGCAATATCTTCATGCAGCACCAGGGCACTCTCCACCTCGGCCGTGCCCATGCGGTGACCGGAGACATTGAGCACGTCGTCGACTCTGCCGGTAATCCAATAGTAGCCATCCTCGTCGCGGCTGGCACCATCACCGGTGAAGTACTACCCGGGATAGCTTTTGAAATAGGTATCGATCATACGTTGGTGGTCGCCATAAACGGAGCGTATCTGGCCGGGCCAGGAGGACTTCACCACCAGGTAGCCGGCACCGGGGCCGTCGACCTCGCTTCCGTCCTCGTTTAGCAGCGCCAGCTCGACGCCGAAGAAAGGGACAGTCGCCGAGCCGGGTTTCAGGTCGATGGCACCGGGCAGTGGGGTGATCATGTGACCTCCGGTTTCAGTCTGCCACCAGGTATCAACGATGGGGCAGCGGGAGTCGCCGATCACCCGGTAATACCATTCCCAGGCCTCGGGATTGATAGGCTCCCCGACCGAGCCAAGTAGCCTGAGGCTGCTGCGAGAGCTGCGTGTGACGGGTTCATCGCCGACGGCATGCAGGGCGCGAATCGCGGTGGGTGCGGTGTAGAAGGTATTCACCTGGTGCTTGTCCACCACCTCCCAGCAGCGTCCGGCATCAGGGTAAGTGGGGACCCCCTCGAACATCAATGAGATGGCGCCATTACACAGTGGTCCGTAAACAATATAGGTGTGGCCGGTTACCCAGCCCACGTCGGCAGTGCACCAGTAGACCTCGCCCTCTCGATAATCAAAAACGTATTTGAAGGTCATCGCCGCCTGTAACAGGTAGCCACCGGTGGTGTGCAGTACACCTTTGGGCTTGCCGGTGGATCCAGAGGTATAAAGAATGAACAGCGGGTCTTCAGCGTCCATGGATTCGGGAGTGCAGTCGCTGTCGGCGGCGCTAGTGGCATCGTGATACCAGACATCACGGCCCTCGTGCCAGTCGATATCACCGCCGGTGCGGCGTATCACCAGGCAGGTATGCACATTGGCACAGGCCTGCAACGCGGTGTCGGCGTTCTGCTTGAGCGATATGGCCCTGCCACCGCGCACGCCCTCGTCTGCGGTGATCAGTGTCTGGCAGTCCGAGTCCAGTATCCGGTCCTTTAAGGCCTCGGGTGAAAACCCGCCGAACACCACCGAGTGGACGGCGCCGATGCGGGCGCAGGCCAGCATGGCATAAGCGGCTTCGGGGACCATGGGCATGTAGATGCAAACCCTGTCGCCTTTACTGACGCCCCGCGACTTAAGGACATTGGCCAGCCGGCAAACCTGCTCTTTCAGTTCACCATAGGTAATATGTTTGCTGTCGGAGGGGTCATCGCCCTCCCAGATGAATGCGGTCTGTTCGGCTCGCTGTGGTAGATGTCGGTCGATACAGTTAACACTGACATTGAGTTTGCCGCCGCTGAACCAGGCGGCTTCACCCTTGATGAAATCGTAGCTGCGCACATCATCCCAGGTTTTTTCCCAGGTCAAAAACTCGTGGGCCATGTCACTCCAGAAGCCGGCGGGGTCGGCAATGGAACGCTGATACATGGACTGGTAGGTGGCATTGTCGATATGTGCATCGGCAAAATTCTCGGGTACCGGGTGTATCTGCGATATTGCATCAGTGCGCGATCGTGTAGAGGACTCAGACATGGTTGCGACTCTTCGCTAAGTGGACAAAAGGGATCATACTGTTGTGACCTGCGGGCGCAAGCCAGCCAGGGGAAAAATGCAGCCGGCGAGTGCGTTGGGGGGCGTGATTGCCCCCGAGCAGCTTTAATGAGCGGCGAGCATGCCCCAATCGGAGACCGGGTTCAGGGCCAGACGGACATTGTCGATCAGGCGAGTCGGACCGAGCCGTGCAGCAGCGAGAATGGCGATCTCCTCGGTATCCTCGGTGACGGGGCGCAGGGTGCGAGCGTCACGTATTGCGAAGTAGTCAGGCTCAAAGCCCGCTTGCAGCAAGCGCATCCGTGCGTGTGATTCCAGCTGCAGGAAATTATCAAACCCGCAGGCAATAGCCTCGCGGCAGCTGATCAGGGTCTGGTGCAAAGCTGGAGCTATGCGCCGATGTTCCGGCTTGAGGTAACCGTTGCGCGAGCTCAGCGCCAGGCCATCGGTATCGCGGGCTGTCCTGACACCGACGATCTCAATCGGTACACACAGGTCATTAACCATCTTGCGGATGATCGATAACTGTTGGAAGTCTTTCTCACCGAAGATTGCGACATCTGGCTGGACAATATTGAACAACTTGCTGACCACGGTAGAGACGCCGTCGAAATGCCCTGGGCGGCTGCTGCCACATAACGTCTCTGACAGGTCAGGGACCCTGACCAGGGTCTGGTTCCCCATGCCCTCAGGATAGATTTCGTCGGCGCCGGGGGCGTAAAGGATCTGGGTGCCCTCGGCGAACAGCTTTTCCTTATCCGCGGCAAGGGTCCGGGGGTAGGCGTCGAGGTCTTCGGAGGGTCCAAACTGTAGCGGATTCACGAAAATGCTGACGACCACGATGTCTGCCAGCTCCCGTGCCCTGCGAACAAGGTCGAGGTGGCCTTCGTGGAGGTTGCCCATCGTCGGTACAAAGGCAATCCGCTGGCCTTGGCTGCGGCGTTTTTTCAGGGCCGACTGCAGGCTGGCATTTGTTGTATAAGTTCGCATATCTACACTATCTCCGTTAGGCGGAAATGGCTGACGCTAAACCCCTGCAGCATGTGCCTGTTAACTCGCACTTACCGCAGGTTGCGGGGAGGGGAAGTATGCCCCAAGCACCCTATACCGGCAACGGGTTTTTATTAAATATTCACAGTGTTTTGCTCCCATAGGTAACAAAAAGCCCGGTCAGGCAGGCAGAAGTGCTACCCAATGTAAGTAAGTGCTTACTATATGGTGTTTTGATTTTTTAGGAAAAGCACCGGCCAGGGGGTCAGCTGTAGGTATGTTCTTCCCGGGGATAGTCGCCCGCCTTGACGGCGTCGACAAAGGCCTTGAGTGCACCCTGTATGGTGCTCTGTCCAGACATGAAGTTTTCTACGAACCGGGCTGTGTGCTCGGACAATCCCAGCATGTCATGAAGTACCAGTACCTGGGCGTCAGTGCCTGCGCCCGCGCCGATGCCGATCACCGGGATATCGAGTTTGGCACTGATGTCGCTGGCCAGGTGTGACGGGACGCACTCCAGCACTAGCAAGCTCGCTCCCGCGTCCTGGATTTCGACCGCATCCGCCAGGATGGACTTCGCTTCTTTGGGTGTGCGGCCCTGTACCTTGAAGCCCCCAAAGGCATTGACCGACTGGGGCGTCAGGCCCAGGTGTGCGCAAACCGGGACGCCGCGCTCAACCAGCATGCTGATGCTGTCACTGAGCCAGGTGCCGCCTTCCATCTTGACCATCTGGGCACCGGCCTGCATTAGCGCAGTGGCGTTTTCCATGGTCTGCTCCGGGGAGGTGTAGCTCATAAACGGCATATCGGCTATGACCAGTGAGTCAGGGCCGCCACGGGTGACGCAGGCCGTGTGATAGGCCATTTCTTCTACGGTAACGGGTATTGTGCTGTCGTAGCCCTGTAACACCATGCCCAGCGAGTCGCCAACAAGTATGGTTTCAGCTCCGGCTTCGCTGACCAGCCGGGCAAAGGTCGCATCGTAGGCCGTGATGCACACAAATTTCTCCCCGGCGGCCTTCATCTTGTCGAGGGTACTGATTGTGATTTTGCCCATCGCGCTGCTATCCAAAGAAAGTGGGATTGAAGTAGTGGCGTCCGCTGCGAATGTCTAGCAGGTAATCTACGAGGTGGCGGTAGTCCCCGTCGCCGTTGACCAGGTCGATCTCGCTGGCGTTTACGATCAGCAGCGGTGCGTCATCGTAATACAGAAAAAACTCACTGTACACTTCGTTCAGGCGCTCCAGGTAGTCGCGATCGATGCCCTGCTCGAAGCCGATGCCGCGGCTTTCGATGCGTGACAAAAGCACATCGGTGGAGGCCTGTAGGTAGATAACCAGGTCGGGTTTGGGCGCGTCAATAGTGAGCTGGTGGTACACCTTCTCATAGAGTTGAAACTCGTCGCTGTCGAGGTTGATGCGCGCGAACAGGGGGTCTTTCTCGATGAGGAAGTCGGACACCCGCACGGGCTCGAAAATATCGGCTTGGCGCATGTCCTGAATTTTCTGGGCTCTTTGAAACAGGAAAAACAGCTGGGCAGCTAGCGCCCCTTGCTTGCGATTGCGGTAAAACTTTTCCAGGAAGGGGTTTTCTTCTGCTTCTTCGAGCAGCGTCTGGTAGTTGAAGCTGGCCGCCAGCCGCTTGGCCAGAGTAGTCTTGCCTACCCCGATGGGCCCTTCGACGGCAATGAAAGCAGGCGGAGTGCGACCCTTCAGGTCGATGTTTATTGCGCCGCTTAGCTCCATCAAGCCCTGGTTTCCCTGTTACGTTTTGTTGTGGTGAACGAGTTGCTGTGGGGTGCGTTCCAAGGTGCTGCCGCCACGGCCGGCTACTAATGTACCAAGTTCTTCACCACTGGGCAGCACCAATTTTGGCCCGGCCAGTTCCAGCAGCGGTTGCAGCACAAAATCGCGCTCGCGAAGTCCTGGATGGGGAATCTGCAACTGCGGTTCCGACACTACCTGGTTACCGTACAGCAGTATGTCCAGATCCAGAGTGCGCGCTCCCCAGCGCTCGCCGCGCAGGCGCCCCTGGGCATTTTCAATGCCCTGCAAAGCGGTGAGTAATGCCCCGGGCGTCAGCTCTGTCATGAGTGCCAGCACTGCATTGAGGTAATCGGGTTGATCCCGGGGGCCCATAGGAGGGCTCCGGTAGACACTGGATACGCCTTGGATTGCCGATTGGGGTAGTTCGGCGATGGCTGTTACAGCGCTCGCCAGTTGCCCCGCCGGGTTATCCAGGTTGGCACCCAGGCCGATATAGGCACGGATCATTACTCTGCTGCGGGGGGGCGTCGTTTTCGCGGCCGGCGTCGTGGCCCTTTACCCTGACCCCCGCTACCAGCCCGCTCAAGGCGTTGCTCAAGGGGTAGGGTCTGGAATTCAGTCCACCATTCACCCAGGCCGCCAGTGTCTTCGCCGGCCTGTTCTCGCAACAGCAGGAAGTCGTATGCTGCACGGAAACGGCGGTGGTCAACCAGCTCCGCGGCTCGTCGCCCCTGGCGACGCTCCAGGCGCAGCTGGAACTCCCAGATTTCCCGCATCGGCATACTGAATCGTTTGGGGATGGACAGTGACTTCGCCGCGTCTGCGACAGTCTGCTGTCCGGCACTGTGCAGAGCGGCATGTTGCGGCTGGCCGTGATCCTGCAACTGAGTCGCCAGCCGCTCGGTGACCGGCCATAGCAGCGCGGCGAGGATGAACGCGGGTGTCACTCCCTTGCTTTGTTCCAGACGCTCGTCGGTATTACCCATGGCAGCCTGCACCAGTGCCAGAGCCCGGGGGTCGTTGCTGATCCGCTCGCTACTGGCGGGAAACAGGTATCGCAGTAGCTTGTACTCCAGTAACAGCTCAAGGGTGCGTTCGGCGTAACCTGCCAGGAACAGCTTCAGGAATTCATCGAACAGTCGTGCTGCCGGGATTTCCGCCAACAGGCTGGCACACTGGGGAATAGCCTTCGCTGTATCGCGATCGATAGTGAAGCCAAGCTTGGCGGCGAAGCGAACCACTCGCAGCATTCTCACCGGGTCCTCGCGGAAGCGTTGTTCCGGGTCGCCGATGATGCGAATGCGACGCTTCTCGAGATCCTGCAAACCCTCAGCGTGGTCAAAAACGGAGAAGTTGGCGGAGTCGTAGTACAGGGCGTTGACAGTGAGATCGCGGCGCACTGCGTCCTCTGCCAGCGTTCCGAATACGTTGTCGCGCAGCAGTAGACCCTTGTCGGACTGTCGTGAGTGGGTCTCGCCGGGGGACTCATCGCTGTCGTGGTGCCCGCGGAAAGTAGTCACCTCGATAATTTCACGGCCAAAGCGTACATGCACGATACGGAAGCGACGCCCGATGATACGGGAGTTGCGGAACAGGCTGTGGACTTCCTCCGGTGTTGCGTTGGTGGCGATATCAAAGTCCTTGGGGTGCCCTCCCAGCAGCAGGTCGCGCACAGCGCCCCCTACCAGGTAGCCCTCGTATCCCCGGCTGCGCAATCTCGACATGACCTTGAGGGCACTATCGCTGATGTTTTTGCGGGAAATACAGTGTTGATCCCGGGGTATGACGTTCAAACGGGTTTACGCCTGTTGGCTGGGCTAC
>CALJFL010000066.1 GCA_938074135.1 uncultured Halieaceae bacterium
GATGGAAATGATCTCCAGAAGGGCCTATGGTTTTAGAAACTTTGAGAACTATCGGTTGAGAGTCCTGACCCACTGCGGGTGGGATGGGATAATCAATCGAGTACGGGTGAATGCCCGTCCCCCGTTAATTGGGTAGAGCCCGTTATTTTCGCAATTTACAAAGCCGCAAACAAAAAACCCCCGCGCCTTACGACGCGGGGGTTTTTATTTGGTGGAGCTAAGCGGGATCGAACCGCTGACCTCAACACTGCCAGTGTTGCGCTCTCCCAGCTGAGCTATAGCCCCAAATTTGCTATAACATCTTGATCTTTAAGCAGTTTTCTTGCCTGAAGAACTCGATGAAGGTGGGCATTTTAGAGACAGTGATGGTGCCTGTCAAGGCGACATCTGTGTGCTAAGCTCTTGAACTCTATCGAAATAATTTAATTGGATCTCGACGCCATGTTAGGAAAGATAATCCTTTGGATATCCGCCTTCAGTTTCATCAGCTATGGGATAACCTGCTTTTTCGCGCCCGACGTTCCAGCGGCCTACGCCGGCCTGACCATGACCAACGGCGACGCCTATGCGGAGATTGGCGCGATGTACGGCGGGCTGCAACTAGGCGTGGGGCTTTTTTGCCTACTCGCCACCTTGCGCGTTGAGTATTACCGCCCTGCCCTGATGCTCCTGGTTATTGCGATCGGCCTGTTAGCGCTTGGCCGACTCTACTCCATGCTCACTGGCACCGAGCCGGTGGGCTTCTATACTTATGGTGCTTTTGGCTACGAATTGACCACAGCCGTGCTCGCTGCCATCGCATTGAGGCGCTCTGCCGCGCCCGCCTGACAGCGGTCTTTCCCGGGCCAGTTGGCGCTTGCCTTAATGCTTTCGTGATTTTCGATCAACCACAAAAAGGTGAACCGCAATGACACCATTTGATACCGCTACTGCATTCTTCCATGCCTGCGAAGGCCTTCAGGGTTGGGCAGGGTGCCAGGAGTATGTTGCCGGCTCCGCCGTCTTCAACGCGCAAAGTGAACCCATAGCCGACTTAACCACGGTCGAGCAGTATTGCGACTGGATGGCGGGAACCGGTAACGGTCCACTACAGGGGTGCCGCTACGATCTACATGCAGCCGCCTGGGACGAGGAAAACCAGACCGCGCTTTTTTTCGCGACGTTTATTGCCACCCATAACGGCGAAGGCGGTCCCGTTCCTGCAACCGGCAAGCAAACCAATAGCCATTACGTTTATTCGGTGACGATGAATGCGGACGGGAAAGTCAGCGCCATGACCAAAATCTGGAATGCACCCTGGGCCTTGCGAGAGCTGGGTTGGGGCTGAGACAGCCTGTCAGATTCAATCGCGCAATTCTCATCGTGTAAAACCACTAACCTGGGCACCTTTCAGGAGGTCATCTGCTCGCGATAGTGGGCGCCCGGTTTAGCGCCCTCAAGATCCGCGTTAGTACCAACGAAAATCCGCCCCGCCGCCAAGCTTCAACGCCACCAGCGGCGATTCGTGAATTTGGCCCCCGATAAGCCGCGAGCATTAGCACCGGATAACTGCAGGTAGCTGTCACCTTGGTGACAGCCCCTGAACATCCAATTTGGGTATATTGCGCCTCAGAACTCATAAATCTGCTCTGATCTGTATAAGAGGCTCGCAATGCTGAAACTGAACTCTAGAAACACCGTCCTGGCGATAGCCACCGCTGCCGCAATGGGCAGCGTCAATGCCACCGCCCAACTGGAAGAAGTCATTGTTGTGGCCCAGAAGCGCGCCGAGAATTTGCAGGACACGGTGATCGCCATCACCGCGGTCAGCGGTGCCCTGATGGATGAGCTGAATATCAGCAACAGCTCTGACTACGAGGCAGTGGTTCCTTCTCTTTCGGTTCGTAATAGCCCTGCGCGGCTATTTATTCGCGGAGTTGGTCGGATAACGGGCAGCCTGGGCACTGATCCGGGCGTAGCGATCTACATCGACCAGGCTTACACGCCGTCTTTTACCGCGCTGAACCGGGCCAACTCACTCACCACCGAACGCGTGGAGGTTCTACGTGGGCCGCAGGGCACGCTTTTTGGTCGCAACGCCACAGGTGGCGCGTTAAACATCACATCACTAAAGCCAACGGAAGAGTTTGAGCACCATGTTCGCGGCAAGGCCGGGAACTACGGCCAGCAGGACTGGGGCGCCTCCTCCTCTGGCCCAATAACCGATGACCTGGGCTACCGTGTCTACGCCTATGGCAATAAGCGAGACGGCTACATAGACAACAAGGGCGGCGATGATATCTGGGACCAGGACAGCACCGGCTACGGCGCGCAGTTTAGCTGGGATATCAGTGATCGCGTCAATGTCTGGGTAAGTTACGCCAGTGACAAGGAAGACTACCTCAACGCAGGTATCGATTTTGGCGGCTACCTGATATCGCCTTACGATAAGGAAACATTCTCCTCAACTGACTTGTTCATCGACGAAGCGTTCCAGTGGGACCGGGAAAATCCCGCGGTAAGAGACCCCTACAAGGTAGACCTGAACGACCCTCTGGATATTGAGACAGACAAGGACCACAAATTTGTTACCCACCTTACCTGGGATCTGGACAATGTGACCGTAAAGTACCTGGGTACCTACTCGGAAAACGCCACCGATCTGCTCCAGGGCGACCTGGGCTATACGTCCCGACCAGACAACAGAATTGTTGAGTCAACTCAAACCAGCAGCGAACGTTACAGCCACGAGATCCAGGTGCTCTCAGCAACTGACAGTGCCTTTCAGTGGGTGGGTGGTTTCTACTACCTCAACGAAGACCTGACCCAAACCTACCTGATCGAGAGCCTGGAAGCCGAGTACCTTGAAAACACCATCCCCCTGCGTGGCAGTGTTCCCTCCTTTGACCCAAGGGAGATTCGCCCCAACGATGGTCGCCAGCACTATTTCCAGAATGGCGAACTCGAAGCGGAGTCAATGGCGTTCTACTTTGACGGTAACTACACGTTCAACGAACAGTGGAAGTTGACCGCGGGCATTCGCTACTCCGAGGACGACAAAGAGGGCTTCGAAGAGCAAAATGTTGTTATCGACACCAATATCTTTGGCATAAGTTACCCGGCTTTCGGTTTCCCGGAAACCTGTTGCGGCTGGATCATCGCCGACAAGGAGCTCAATAATCGCAAGATAGAAGACGACTGGAACGATGTTTCCGGCCGTGTCGTCCTTGATTACGTTCCCACCGACGATCACATGATCTATGCCAGTATTGCTACCGGTTATAAGTCAGGCGGCTTCCGCCTCGGCACATTGCAGGAAAACCCCAGCTTTGATGAGGAGAGCCTGCTGTCCTATGAACTGGGCTACAAGGGCACCATCAATGAAACGCTGCAAATCAACGCGGCCGCCTACTTCTATGACTATGAGGACATGCAGGTACTGGTCGATATCGTCGACGAACAGACCGGGCTGCCCGTAGCAGAAGTCGTGAATGCTTCCGAAGCCGAAGTGAAGGGTTTGGAAGTCGAAGCGATATGGTTGGCTACCGAGAACCTGATGCTGATGGCCAACTACAGTTACATCGATGGCGAGTACACCGATTTCTGTTGTGCGGTTGATACTATTGAGGACCCTAACGGTGAAGAGCAGGACCTGTCTGGCAATCCTCTGATTCAGGCACCGGAAAACAAGGTCTACCTCAACGCGAATTACTCATGGCAGACTGATTCTTTTGGCGAGTTCGTGTTCTCCGGAAGTTACACCTGGGTGGATGAGCGTCAGTACGATGTATTCAACTCCGACCTGACCCGCGCCGATGACTACTATCGGGTTGATGCCCTGATAACATGGTACAGCCAGTCAGAGAATCTGCGGGTGATCCTCAGCGGTAAAAACCTGACCGAAGAGGAGACCTGGACGACCCTTGAGCGGACCACCTCTACTGGCGGCCTTACCGGCGCCATTGGTGAACCCCGCACCTATGGCCTGGAAGTGCAGTTTGACTTCTAACTGAGATTGCGGATACTCGCCCCATGCATCAGTTAACAGGCTTGGACGCCTCATTTCTCTACATGGAAACAGCCAACGCCCCGATGCACATATCGGGGCTGGCTATCTACGACCAGTCGACGGCGCCGAACGGCAAAGTCAGGTTCAAGGATGTGATCGCGCATTTCAATGAGCGCATTCGGCCTATCCCAACGATGACTCGACGCCTGGTCGAAGTGCCGTTTGCGCTGGACCATCCCTACTGGGTGTCCGATGGAAACTTCGATCCGGAGTTTCATGTACGCCACATCGCACTGCCAAAGCCGGGCGATTGGCGACAGCTGTGCATCCTGATTTCGCGCCTGCATGCCCGCCCTCTCGATCGATCGCGCCCGCTGTGGGAGGTCTATATCATCGAGGGCCTGGATAAGGTCGAGGGTATCCCGAAAGGCAGCTTCGCAGTATTTTCAAAAACGCATCACGCTGCCATTGATGGCAGCTCCGGTGCCGAGATTACAGCGGCAACACACGACCTGACCCCGGACTACAGCGCTCCGAGATCGCCCGCCGTCATCAAGGTCGACAACCAGCCATCGCGCTCGGAGCTGATCCTGCGCGCTCAAATCAACAATATCCGCAAGCCTTTTAACTTTATCAGCGTGGCGCGCAACACCGTGCCCGGCATGGCCAAGGCCTGGAACCAGCTCCGTAAAGGCGAATTGCACAACGTCAAAGACGTACCCCGCACGCGCTTTAACGGCAAGGTTTCGCCTCACCGCGTATTCGACGCCGTCAGCTTTGATCTGGCCGAAATAAAGGCCATCAAGAACTCTGTCCCGGGCGCTACGGTCAACGATGCGGCCATTACGATTGTTGGAGGTGCACTGCGCAAGTATCTCGAACACCACAACGAACTGCCCGAGGAGTCACTGGCGGCGATGGCGCCGGTCAATGTCAGAACCGAGGACGAAAAAGGCACCGGCGGCAATATCGTCTCCGCTATGACCGTGCAGATACGCAGTGACATCGCCGACCCCATGGAGCGATTACTCGCTGTTCATGAGGGCACCCGGGAAGCCAAAGAATACAACAACGCGATTGGCGCCAAAGCCATGACCGACTACACCCAGTTCATCCCGTCCATGCTGACAGCACAGGCCGCGCGCCTGGCCAGCCAGTGGGGACTGATGAGCCGTATGAAGCCGAACTTCAACTGCGTTATCACCAACGTACCCGGCCCACAGATTCCCCTGTATACCGTTGGGGCGAAAATGGTGGCCAATTACGGTACCGGCCCGGTTCAGGACGGACTGGGGCTGTTCCATGTCATCGGTAGCTATTGCGGTGAGATGTCGATTTCTGCAACTGCTTGCCGTGACATGATGCCAGACCCGGCATTTTACACGCAGTGTATTATCGACAGTTTCGAAGAGCTCAAGGCAGCGACGGTGGACCTGGCCGCGTGAAGCCACCCCATTGGTTGCTGGCGCTCAGTGACGCACCGCGCGCCCTGATCGATGCTGGTTTTCTGCAAGTGGCTGCCCCACTACTCCACCGTTTACCGCCAGGCCATGGCCAGGCTGTGATGGTTATTCCGGGGTTCATGGGGGATGACCGCGGCAACATGCCGCTGATACGCTTCCTGCAACGCCTGGGCTACAACGCCTCGGGCTGGGGCCAGGGCCGCAACCTCGGGCCCAGCCGCTTCTCCGACGAAAACCTCCGCACAGAGCTCTCGGCACTGGCTGGCTCCAGTGGCGGCCCTGTCACCCTGGTGGGACATTCACTGGGTGGGATTTACGCTCGTGAAATCGCCCGCATGGAGCCCGACAATATTCGCCAGGTGATCACCCTTGGCAGCCCCTTTGGCCCCGGTCGTGATACCGGTTCCCACGCCTCCAGAATGTACAAGCGGCTCAACCCCAATGCCGACCCAAGAGACGATGACAATGCCCTTGCAACGCCTCCACCGGTTCGCACCACGGCCATCTACACCAAGGCCGACGGCGTGGTGAACTGGCGTACTTCTGTACAGGAAGGCAATCATGGACACGTGCACAACATCGAAGTGCTGGGCAGCCATATCGGCCTGAATCTCAACGCGGCGGTCTGGTACTGGGTGGCAAAGAAACTCGCTGACGCCTGAATGCCAGCGTTAGTGCGACCATGATGCTGGCGCGCCTATTACTCTTCTAGATTTGCTCTACATGTGCATGCTGATGGTTTATACACGTTCCACCATCAACAGGAATCACCGCGCCGTGCGTGTAGGCGCCAGCCATTGAGCTAAGATATATGGCGATACCGGCCATGTCTTCATCTTTGCCAACACGACCCAACAGACTGTTCTGCTCGATTTCTTCCCGGGCGGTCTCGAATACGTGATCCGTCAAACGGCTGGGGAAAAATCCGGGCGCTATCGCGTTTACGGTAATATTCCTGGGCCCCAACATCACCGCCAGGTGACGGGTAAGATGATGCACGGCGGCCTTACTGGCGGTATAGGCGTAATTACCAAACCCGTGCACTGTCGGAATATGCAAGCCCTCCATGGAGCCCAGGTTTATAACCCGGGACGGATCCTCGGGACTCGCTGAACGCTCAAGCAAAGGGGTCAGATCTCGAGTCAGGCAGAATACAGCGCTGACATTGAGCGACAATACTTTATCGAAAGCGGCTTGCGGATACGTCTCATAAGGCTCACCCCAGGCGTTGCCCGCGTTATTCACCAGAATATCAAGACGACCCGTGTCCTCAGTAAGACTGGCAACCAATGCGGCCCTGGAAGCCTCGTCGGCAACATCTGCCGGCAGCGCAATGCAACGGCCATACTGGGCCAGTTCAGCCGCTGCCTGTTCGCAGGCCTCAGCTTTACGAGCGCTGATGTAGACGGTCGCCCCGGCCTGCAAAAGACCCTGGCTGATCATCAGTCCTATCCCCCGGGAACCACCGGTTACCAGCGCCACCTTACCCTCGAGTGAGAACAGGCGATTGATGTCCAGGCTATTTGTCATGTGAATCCTCTCGTGAATTGCGTTCAGGCATCGCAATATACAGTCTGCAGATACTCTTTCACAATCCGGGCCTCGTTTACGTTGAGGCGGCCAGCACGCTCATGGTCGGCCAACTGGGATGCAAACTCATCTCGCCCCATCTGATCGAGTATCGCGAAGGGGCCCGTAGCAAGGTGGGTTCCGACAGTCCACGCCATATCGACATTCTCTCTTTCGGTGACCCCACGGGACACTATCAAAATAGCGCTCGCCAACAGATTTACGAGCAAACTACTCTCGGCAGATGCCAGAACCGGTTCGGCCGTCAGAAAGTCTGGCGCTTGATACGCCGGCTCGGGATAGCGGTAAAAGCCCTCGCCGGCTTTCATGCCCAACCGTCCTTCGTCGATATAAGGTTGCAGCAGGGCGAGCACCTCCGGCTGGAGTCGTTGGCGATGCGGGTCGGGTTTTGGCTGTTGCCAACTGTCGTGGATCACATTCAGGCCAAACAGGTCCATCATGCCAAAAGGTCCCATTGGCGCAGCCTGCCTCGTCATCCAGGCGCGATCGACCTGTTCAACGGTCAGGCCATCATCGATCACCAGGCTGAGCGCCGTGCCCAATAATGGCCCGAGCATGGCATTCAACACATACCCGGGGTGTTCCTTATGTTGAATAAGGGGCACACAGCGCAAGCTTTCAACGTAGCGGGCAAGCAACTGAACCACCTCTGGCGCGGTGCGCGGCCCTCCGACGATATCAAACAAAGGTGAACCCAGATGAGAGTGTAGTGCCGCGAACTTATCGCCTCGTGTGACCGCATCTTCCAGGTCCGACACCAGCAGTGCTGATGAATTACTTGTCAGCACAGTGTGTGCCGGACAGACTTGATCGAGCCGGGTGTGTACCTCGCGTTTAATATCAACCTGTTCAACAATCGACTCACTCACCAGATCCGCATGTGCAGCCGCCCTGGCCAGGTCTGGCTCAACTGAGATCCGCTGCTGCGCTGCTTCTGCTTCTTCATCGCTACAATAGCCGCCCGCAACCAGCAACGGCGCCCATTCCGCGTGTCTCTGGGCCACTTGTTGCAGAGCGTCCTCGTTTTGATCAAACAGCACCACACGGTAGCCACAGATCGCCGCCACCAGTGAGTTGTAACACCCCATGGTGCCGGCACCGACGAAACATACTGTCTGTATTTCAGGTATCGGCATCATCAACACCGCTACTTGATCAAGCGCGGCAGGCGCTCGGGCAGAATCAGATTGGTACTGCCCTTGGCGACAACTGCCGGCAGGTATTCCAGTACCGGCAAATCTGCCAGTGCATTGATGATGTGGTGCTGGGTTGGATTTTGTTCCCACGCCATATTTGTCCAGTCGAGACTGCCCTGGCCTACCCAGGCTTCAGTTATTTCAGTTTCCGAGGGGTAAGTCACAAACTCATTGATGCTCTGGCCAAAACCGAGCAGGCCCGGCATAAAGCGCCAGCCCATGGGATTGTCCTTACCGGCCTTTTGCGCTTCGTTGGCGGCTATCTCCTGGGCAGTTGGCTCACGCAGGCCGTGAATCTGCATATCGAGAAAGCGATGTCCAAAATGGCTGGCAGAGGTCTGCCAGTCTCCGGCAAAAATCGTATGCTCGGGAATATCGGCATAGAGCTTGGGGATACCCTGCAGTTCCCTGCCTGTCAGAATCGGGTCTGTAAGGTTTTCCCAGATAACCAGCGTGTAATCGCCCTCCATGATTTCCTCTTCGCCGCGGAAGGTGGCCGCCGCATTAATGGCAATGAGGTTGTAACCATGGCCGGCCAGCCAGTCTACCTGGCGGTTACAGGCATAAGTCACTGTGACAATTGCATCCTCGGCCACCTCGAACGGAGCTGGCAAGTAAGCAGACAATCGCTCGCGATCGGTTCGAAACGCGACGACCATCGATGTTATATCTCGGTACCACATAGACGCATTATCAGGACGCTTGGGTGAGCCAAAATGGGCGGGCATCATATGGCTACTGTAAGGATCAAGTTCGAACACATTGTTCTCCTGGAGGTAAGGCGGTCATGCTTTGATTAGCTGCTTGTTGCGACGCGGGCATTGGCCGCAATACGGGCCATGATCTCCTGATGTCGCTGCTGGTTGAGTGGATAGCGATTCGAGATCAGGCAGGTCCCGAGAAAGAGCACAAACAATACGGGGCCCGAAAGTATGGCGAGGCTGATGACCGCGATCTCCGGTACGGCCTCGGGAGAAGCCGATTGCGGAAAGCGGATGATATCGAGACCGATACCGGCAAAAAAACTACCCAGCCCATAACTGGCCTTGGTGGCAAATGACCGGGCTGCAAAAAACAGTCCCTCTTCACGCAAGCCGGTGTTGGCCTCATGCTCATCGATAATGTCGGACAGCATCGAATCGAGCAAAATAATGTAGGCAATAAAGAATATCTGTGACACGCCATTGACCAGAAAAACCAGCGTGAATTTCAGGGTGAATGGCATCACCTCCAGCCAGCCGGCGAAATAAAGAATCTGCGGGCTAAACGCAAACAGGCAGGCAACAATCACGCAAATCGCCAGCGCCTTTTTCTTGTCGAACCGACGAGCAAGCCATTGCGCTACCGTTGAGGCGAACAGGATACCCACGATCATGGCCGCGGAGAGACCCGCCAGGTGCTCGGGGCCGAATCCATAGACGAATGTCGCCACGTAGATCAACAGTGTATTAATCACGCCGGCCAGTGTGGTGAAGCTCAGTACCGCCAGGAAAAGTACCCGAAAGGACTGTTGCCGCAACGTTTTAAAAACATCGACAAAGGCAAACAGCGGGTTACCCTGCCCCTGATCAGCTGCCGGTTTACGCAGACCGGCAATCGATTTACGGGTACCAAAAACTGCGATTAACATCGCCAGCGTGCCCAGCAGGCCACAAAAGATACCAAAGCCAGGGTAGCTCGCGGCGTTGAGCATGCCATTGGGGTGGGCCTCGGTGGCCGGGAAAAAGTACCCAAAGCCAATGACGCTGGTGGTCAATATGCCCACGTAGGTGAAGAACACCCGATAGCCTATCAGTGAGGTACGCTCGTGATAGTCCGTGACCAACTCGGCCCCGAGAGAAAGGTGGGGCACAAAGAACAGCGTTAACATAAGCCGCACAGAGACTGCGCCACCGAGCATCCAGGCAAACAAGCCAAGGTCGCCGAGGTTTTGCGGGGGGCTGAACAGCGCCGCCATCGCAAAACCAAACGGCACCGCACCGAGCAACATGAACGGGTGCCTGCGCCCCCAGCGGGAATTCAAGCGGTCAGAGGCCTGGCCCACCATCGGGTCAGTAACCGCATCGACAACCAGCGCCAGCAAGGCCGCAAGTCCGGCAAGGCTGCCGGACAAACCCAGGACCTGGTTGTAGTAAAAAAACAGAAAGGTACTGAATGCCGACTGCTTAATGCCATCGGACAGCTGCCCCACACCATAGCTAAGGCGGGTGGCAAGACTCAGCGTTGCAGGGGAACCGGTCACTAGAACCAATCCGGGGACATTGTGTAACAGGTATCATCGAGATCCAGCAGGATCTTCGCCCAGACGTTTATCTCAGGCAATTCGTAGCGGTAGAAATACTGCATCGCCTGCAACTTGCCGCGGTAAAATTTTTCATCACTGTCGTGGACATCACCCGACAATGCCAGTGCTGCGACAGCACCCTGGCGCAACCACAACCAGGCAATAACGACATTGCCAAACAGATCCAGGTACTTGACCGAATTGGCCAGCACCAGGTCGATGTTCTTTTCCTTCATGCCGCCCAGCAACGATTCGGTCACTTGCTTGAGCAAACTCACCGCGTCAGCCAGCGCTGCTGAAAACTCTGCCAACCGCGGGTCACCGCCTGTTTCGGTGATGGTAGCTTCGATGGCCGCGAGACAGGCGTTGTAACCGGCCAGCCCATGTTGGGGCACTTTGCGCGCCAGTAGATCAAGCGATTGAATACCTGTTGTGCCTTCATGAATTGGGTTGAGGCGATTGTCGCGATACATCATCTCGACCGGGTGTTCATTAACGTAACCGGAGCCACCGAGCACCTGTATCGCCAGTGAATTGGCTTTCGGCCCGTACTCGGACGGCCAGCTCTTGATCATCGGGGTCAAAAAATCGAGCAGCTCAAAGGCCTTGCTGCGCTCTTCTTCGGTGGGTGCGGTGGCGGCATCGTCGGCAAGCTGCGCACCGAGCAAGCACAAGGCATAAGCGCCTTCTGCATAGGCTTTTTGTGCCAGTAGCATGCGCCTTACATCAGCGTGCTCAATAATATTGACTGGCGGTGCCAGCGGATCCTTTGACGACGGCAGCCGGCCTTGCGGTCTTTCCATCGCATAGTGCAGGGAGTACTGGTAACCGGTCAGGGCCATCAGCGCTGCGCCGCTACCCACCAGAATCCGCGCCTCGTTCATCATGTGGAACATGTACTTCAGACCCTGGTTCTCTTCTCCAACCAGATAAGCAACTGCGCCATCCTTCTCACCGAAGTTGAGTGCGGTTGACGTCTGGCCCCTGCCCCCCATTTTGTGGAACAGGCCCGCCAGGGTGACGTCGTTGCGCTCGCCTAGGCTGCCATCGTCATTCACCAGATACTTGGGCACAATAAACAGCGATATACCTTTCACGCCTTTCGGGGCGCCTTTAACCCGCGCCAGCACAAGGTGAACAATATTCTCGTTAAGCTCGTGGTCACCCCCGGAAATCCAGATCTTGTTACCGGTCACACGGTAGGTCCCGTCTTCGGCAGGCACCGCAGATGTCGTGAGATCAGACAGGCTGGAACCGGCGCCGGGCTCACTCATCGCCATGGTGCCGGCAAAACGCCCTGACAACAGTGGCTCAACCCACGTCTGTCGTTGTTCGTCCGTGCCATGAGCCTGTATCAGGTTGGCATTGGCAACGGTAAGCCCGATGTAACCCATGGTAGTACTGCCCGCGGCGCTCAAATAGGCACCGGTGGCTGACGCCACGATAGCGGGCAATTGCATGCCACCCATCTCGTAATCAGCTCCGGGGCACGCCAGTCCCGCCGCCACAACCGCGTCCAGGGCCACCTTGATCTCGGGGATCATCTGCACCTTTTCGCCATCAAAGGTAGGCTGATTGGTGTCCACCTTTTGACGAATTGGCAAAAAATAACGCTCAGCAACGGTGCGAGCTGTGGTGATTGCCGCGTCAAAGGTTTCGCGCGAGTGATCGCTGTAACGGTCGCGGGCCGCAAGGGACTCGGCATCGAACAGCTCATAGAGCATGAAATCGAGTTCGCGCTGACTCAGGATTGGGGCTGGCACGGCAATAACCTCAGCTTGCTGATTTATTGCCGTGCAGACTATCAATATTGCGGTGGGGGGGCCTGTCACACAGGTGACAAGCAGAACATTACAATGGCAGAGGTTCTGCCGCGTGTGTTCAGGTCATAGCGGGGTCAAAGCGTCCCTCAAAGGCGATTTCTTCATGTTTTTTGCGGTCAGAGGGCGCCTCACGGGCGCGCAGCGACTCTGGTAGCTCTTCTATATCGCCGGGGTAGCCCACGGCTATGATCGCGGGTAGATCATAAAGCTCAGGCACAGCCAGGGCCTCTCGCGCTTTATCCATATCAAACCCGCGCATGCCGTGACTGACCAGACCCATTTCCTGACCCTGCAGGGCCATGCTCATCCAGGCTGCGCCAGCATCAAAGCTGTGCGTCGGTGCCGGTTGGTCGTTATGTTCAAATTCGATGCGCGAGGCAACGGCGATAAGAGCTCCGGCATTTTTTACCCAGCGCTGGTTGGCTTCAATCAGGCTATCGAACAGTGGCTGCCAGTGCGGCGTTCCCGCTATGGCCCAGGCAAAGCGCCACGGTTGGGCATTGAAACAGGACGGCGCCCAGCGGGCAGCCTCGATAAGGCAGCTCACCTGCTCCACGGTTAGCGCCTGACCGCTCATCGCCCGGGGCGACCAACGTGCCAGAAACTGATCACTGACGGTCGCCTCGACGTCTGTCTGTCTTACCGCAACTGCATTGATTTCATTGATTCGCATTGCTACCTCCATGTGTGGTCGAGAAATTGGCGTGGCAAACCTACGCGATGAAGTCCAGTTCTGCTTCCAGCAGAGCCACATCGGTAATCAGCAGATGGTCGTCGCGGGTTTCAACGAAACCGCGGGAACGCCATTCAGAAAACACGGCGTTTACCCGTTGGCGCGACCCCAGCGCCAACCGGGCGAAGTCGTTCTGACTGACCTTGATGTCAATCAGAATACCCTCGTCGGTCTTAACGCCATGCTCCTCGATCAGGTGTAACAAGCGCCCCGCCACTCGCACCCTGAGCGGCGAAAAAAGGATTCCGGAAATAAGTGTGTAAAGACCCCGCATGTTACGGAAGGTGTGCGCAAACAGAGCGCGATAAACAATCGGGTACTCATCGGCAATGTCGCGCACAATATTACGCGGCAGGACAAGTATCTCTGCATCGGCAATTATCCTGGCGTCGATAACGCGCGGCTCATCGTCAATCAGGCAGGGCTCGCCCAGCCACTGTTCATTTTCGCGATCGATGATCGCAAATTCCTCGCCGTTGAATCCGGCCACGGAAACTCTCACCCGGCCACTAAGAATGCAATAAATTTCAGTGGTTTTCTCACCTTGGCTGTAAATATAGCTATTCACCGGCATCTGGCGAACGACTGCGGATTCGACGAGTCGCTCTATCGCCTCATCGGGAATATCGGCAAACCAACTCGAGTTGGCGATGGCCTCTCTTATGCGGGAATCGGTCAAGGTGACAAACACATGGTGAGCATCAGGTCATCACCGTCGTCAGCTTGCCAGCCCGATGCAAGCGCCATCTAGGGAAGATCACTGACGCTGCTTGCGGGGCTGATCGACACCGGGATACCGCTCATTCTGGGCATCGCATTAATGGAGGCGAGGTCGCGGTCAGTACTGATTAACAGGTTGGTATTCACCCCCTGGGATTCATAATCAACTTCATCTGGCAATCCGCCAAACCCGTGGCTGATCGATATCACGCCGCAGCGGACATCAGGATCAATGGCCACGATTGCCCGAATACTGGCCGTGTCTGAGCACACAGCAATTTCGTCGCCACTGCTGACGCCTTCTCGATCGAGATCTGCCGGGTTCATATAGGCCTTATTGTGTTGAATACGCTGGCGTATCGAGGGCAGTTCGCGACAGGCAGAATTCAACACATCGCGGTGCCGACGCACCGCCATACGGTAGGGGTAGGCCTCGTCCGATTCCTGCGCCAATACGCCCTCCAGTTCACCTGCCACATCATCCGGTAGCAGGCTGAAACGGGCAAGGTTGTCGGCCGGCGTCGGCCCTACATACTGCGGTTGATCGACATACACACCGCGCTCGGCACCGCGAATCTGCTCAAAATCCACTGGCGCATGCCGTGCCGCAATAGCCAGTAGCTGATCAGTTGCCGGTGGCTCCTGCATGGCCAGAGGCTGGCCCCAGTAATCGAGGGTGATGCCGAGTCGCTGGGCCAGGGCCCAGAAATAGTAGTGATCGTCAGCCAGCTGGGCGCCCTCGGGTGGCTTCGCCACGGCAGGTGTATAGCGGGTATAAGGCGCTGGGGTGACGAGGCTCTCATAGACAAACAGCGGCAGGTCGGCCCGTTCATAGGGCAAGGTGGGCGGCAGAACGTAGTCGGACAGCCTGGCAGTCGCACTCATAAACGGCTCTATAGTGACCAGTAATTCCAATGACCGCAGCGCGCTGACGATCTTACGCTGATCCGGCACGGCCGAGGCCGGGTTGCCACCGTGCACGAACAGGCCGCGCACCTGACCGTCTCCGGGCTCCAATATTTCATCGGCCAGGATGCCGGTGGGCAGTTCACCCTCCAGCAGACCATATTCGCCAATGCGACTCTTGTAGCCGGAGTCCCACCAGCGCGGCGCCGGGATAACCTGAGCCGGTCGTGGGTAGCGCGGCATGATGACCCCGGGGTTGGGCACCTCCTCCCCTTCGCGAATAAATCGACCACAAACCACATTGAGCGCCTCTATCAGGTGCTCGGACAGATTCGGCCAGGGCGACATATCAGGGCCTGTAGCGCTGGTGGCGGCACCGCGACTGGCGTCCACGGCAAAAGCCCGTGCAGCACAGACGAGGTCCGTTACTGATACCCCCGCACGCCGGGCCACATACTCTGGTGTGAATGGGTCAACAGCTGCCCTGAGTTGCTCCAGATCGCCGGCGTGAGCCGCGCAGAATTCCCTGTCCTGCCAATCGTTGTCCAAAATGATGTGGATAAGACAGGCCAGCACCGCGGGGTCTTCTCCGGGCAGAGGCTGCAGGAATACATCGGCAAATTTAGCGGTCTCTGTGCGGCGCGGATCAATGACGATCAGCTTCATGCCGCGCGCCCTGGCCTCCTTGAGGCGTTTGACCGGATTGCGGTTATCGAAGGTATTGGTGCTTACCGTAACCAGCGGGTTGGCACCAACCAACAGGCAGACGTCACCTCGATTAAAGGGATCGCGCCCGGCCGGCCAGATGCCGATACGACCGAGGGCAACAGCCTTGGAAGATTGATCGATGGTGACCGAGGAGAATGCCTTGGGTGAGCCAATGGCGGCCAGAAAACTGTTCAGCATCATAACCGAGGAGGAGGTAAAGAATGCCCCTCCGCCTTTGTAACCTGCAATGGCCTCGGGCCCATAGCGATCGATAATAAGCTGCGTTTTGGCTGCGATTTCATCCAGCGCCTGCTCAGGGTCAACAGGCGCCAACTCACCATCGGGCCCGCGCTTCAATGGCCGCAAAATACGCTCGGGGCTGTTATGCGACTCGGTGGCTTTCATCCCCTTGAAGCAGGCAAAACCCATGGTTTGCGGATCGTCCTGGTCGCCGCGGACATCGAGCAGACGGCCATCGTCATCGGTGGTCACAACGACACCACAATGGCCCATACACATTCGACAAAATGACAGCGCTCGCGGCACTTCAACACAACCTGGCAGGAATTGGGAACACGCCGGTAATGATAGGCCTAAATGCGTAAGCCGGCCTCTGTGCGCGTATGAATGGCTGAACCCGGCCTATGTTCATGCCCGAAATTCCACGACTACCCGTACTGAGCTTGCAGGTAATCCAGAATCTGCGCCGACTCGAACATACCCTGGTCTTCATTGGGATCATAGAGGTAGGGAATGGACACCCTGCCCTCCTGCTCCTTGAGATCCTTGCGGTTAGGGAGCTTGCTCTCGTGCTCGATATTGAGCGCGTCGCGCACCGGCGGCAGCAGCCAGTCATTGAGCTCGCTGCGGCCACAGCTGCGCAATATGTAGGGTATCTCCAGCTCACACAGCTTTTCCCGAACCGGGCGAGCATAGGGGCTGCCCTCAAAGCTGTACAGCTCCAGCATGTATACCGGCTCGCGCCCCGGGCGGGCCCGCATACCACGGCTGACCCGGGCCGCACTGGCCAGCATGGA
>CALJFL010000067.1 GCA_938074135.1 uncultured Halieaceae bacterium
TAGGCCGTGGTAACGATGACCAGCGAGCTGAGAGTACAGATCACCACAGTATCGATAAATGGCTCCAGCAGTGACACCAGGCCCTCAGAGGCAGGCTCATCAGTTTGCACGGCAGAGTGTGCGATCGAGGCTGAACCGATACCCGCCTCATTGGAAAACAGCGCGCGCTGGAACCCCACGATAATAGCACCGACCATGCCGCCAGTCGCGCTTTCCATGCTAAAGGCACTGCCGATTATCAGGGCGATTGCGCCGGGAATCTGTTGGTAGCTCATCGCGATAATTATCACTGCAGAAATGACATAGAGCACGGCCATGAATGGCACTATATGGGCCGCCACCCGAGCTATAGAGCGAATGCCGCCGATGATCACCACGGCCACTGCCGCCGCAATCGCAAGTCCAAAAAGCCATCCCTTGTCAGCGAAGAAACTCTGCTCGCCTCCAGTGATAACCACAAACTGCACGTAGGCCTGGTTCGACTGGAACATGTTGCCGATTCCCAGGCAGCCGATCACCAGAGACAGGGCATAAAAGCCACCCAACCATTTCCCCCAGCGCGGCGCGCCGCGGTCGGCAAGATAGCTTTCCAGGTAATACATCGGGCCACCGGAAACCGAACCATCAGCATTATGCTTGCGGTACTTCACACCGAGGGTGCACTCGACCAGCTTGGTGGACATGGATAGAAAACCGGCCACGATTAACCAGAAGGCGGCGCCGGGTCCACCGATCACTATGGCCACAGCCACACCACCGATATTGCCAATGCCGACGGTGCCAGATACCGCGGTAGCCACGGCCTGAAAGTGGGAAATCTCGCCGCGGGCCTCGGGGTTGTGAAAATGGCCTCGCACATGACGAATGGCCAGCCCAAACCCACGTATATTGATAAAACCCATGTAAAACGTAAAGAAAAGGGCCGCCACAGCCAGCCACAGCACAATCAGCGGAAAGGGCTGCCCTAACAGCTCGATCTTGTAGAACACGATATTGGCCAGGCCATTGGCCAGCGGCCGCACCAGACTCTCGACCTGCTGATCAAAACTCTCGGCCACGACAAGGGAGGACAACAGAGTGAGCACGGTGGCGACCGCCAGCCTGCCGGGCCAGGTCGGACCAGGGAGTATCTTCAACTGCTTACCTCTGAAATTGATAAGTGCTAACCAATCGCATGACGCAATAGCGCGCCGTAGCTATTGAATTGAGGCACGCCAACCAGGGCCTCTCGCCTACGCAAATGCTCACGCAAGGCCGCCAGGCGATAGCAGGGGACACTGGCCATAAAATGATGCTCCATGTGGTAGTTGACCCCATTGGGAGCAAACAGCAGGCGCTGCCACCATGGCGCCTCTACTGTACGGGTATTCATGCGCGGATCGGAGTCATACAGATCCGGTACCGCAGCATGCTCTGCGACCTGCCTGACCCTGATGATAAACATGAATACTGTCATGAAAGACCCCAGCCACAGCAGATAAGCCCAGCCTATCCCGAAAGCCCAGAGCACCGCGAACAGGATGAACTGGGTTAGCAACTGCAAATAGAATGTACGTCCGGGCTTGCCCGGTTCATGGCTCATCACACCCGCCTCACCGCGAGCGAGGTATGTCAGGAGTTTGATCCCTGTCTGGCCGCTGAAATCGCGCAGGGCTTTACGCCTGAAACTCTCCGGGGATATCGGATAAGCAGCATAATTCGGCAGATCGGGATCGTCATGGGTACCAGCCTTCTGATGGTGTTCCAGATGGCCGCGGGCATACGAGGGCAAATCATTGAAAATCGGCAATGCACAAAACCATTGCCCGAGCACGTCATTTAGCCAGGGCGTCCTGAACAGTGTCCGGTGTCCGGCCTCATGCATAAGAACAGCCAGCCCCAGTTGCCGCCCTGCGAGCAGAACAACCGCCAGCGGGATGGTAACGATATTGGGATAAACACCGACCACAGCAAATATCGCCGCAATACCCAGCCAGTTAGCCAGGAACAAGCGCCAGGCATGGAGATCGCTCTTAGCCGTAAACCGGGCAATTTCATCGCGATCGAGGTAGTCGCTGATCTTCACTGAGTTCTGCTTCCGGATCTCAATTTCCGTTAATCGTAACAGAAGTGCGGGCATGAATCAGTCCGAGAATATTCTGGTGGGGTTTCGAGCAAGGCAGTACAACCCTGACTCGAGCAATTGATCTTTAACCGAGCGCGATTTGCTTATCGAGCAAGCCACATGGATAATTCCCGCTCTTTCGAACAACCCGGCAAAAACTCGTGTCCCGATACCTGACTATCGCGCTTTTTATCATCGTCTGTACGGCTTGCTCCAACCCGGCCGACGAGGCTGAGCAGGCCATGGCCGCTATCCACCCTAAACGGACTGAGCTGGAGTTTCGCGATCTCAAACGTTATCCCGAGAGCATTATCTGCGGACAGTACAATGCCGTGTCAGTGATGGGAGAGGAGACCGGCTTTGACAGGTTTATCATTCGCGACGGCAAAGCCAACAAACGGCCCAGCGACTCGGATTACACCATTTACTGCTCTAGAGAACCGGCAAAAGAGTTGCAGCGGCTATTGGGTATTGCTCCGGTAGATCGCAGCAACTCCACTCTCATGCAGATACTGGCAGACTTCAGCCAGTTATCTGACGCTCTGGCGTCGTATGAGAAGGATATGTACGGCCTACCCAAAGGCAAGGACGGACTAGAGGAACTCGTGGCGTCCGAGGTAGCGGTGATGGCACCGAGAAAATACCGTGAAGGTGGTTATATCGAAAAACTACCTCAGGACCCCTGGCACAGACCCTACCTGTACGAAGCCTCGCAGCTGGGGGGTGTACGAGGCACTTATGAAATAAAGTCTTTGGGGGCTGACGGAGTGCCGGGCGGTTCGGGCCAGGACGCCGATGTGAGCACCGATCATCTGGAGTATCTGCAGCACATCCTCGCGATAGGTAGCTAGCCTAGAGATGAATAACTGGTGTAGCCCTCGGCCCCGATGGAGTACAGGGTAGCCAGGTCGAAATCGCTGAGCTCGGCGCCGCGCCTGAAGCGCTCCACCAGGTCCGGATTGGCAATGAACGGTCGACCGAACGCTACGGCACTTAATGTGCCATCACCCACAGCCCGACTCGCTTCTTCGAAGCTGTAACTCTCATTACCGATCAGACGGTCGCCAAAATAGCGCTGACCGAGTGCAATATTGTCCACCCTGCCCTTCGGCATACGAATCACGTGCAGGTAGGCCAGGCCCAGGGGCTGTGCCCGAGTCAGTAAGTAATCGAAAGTCTCCTGCGGATTGTCGTCGGCAAGATCATTAAAGGGATTATCCGGGCAGATGCGCAGACCCACCCGATCAGCTCCGGCAACCCCGGTGATCGCTGCCAGCGTTTCCAGTACAAAACGGGTGCGGCCCTGCACCTCTCCGCCGTAGACATCCGTGCGCTTGTTGCTGCCGGTGGACAGGAACTGGGCCGGCAGGTAGCCACTGGTGCAGTGCAACTCAACCCCGTCGAAACCAGCCTCAAGTGCATTTTCGGTGGCCCTGGCGTATTCGGCGACCACCTCACCAACCTCCAGAGTAGTCAGGGCACGAGGCTCCATCAGCGGCTGCATACCTGCTTCGTCCGTATAGAGCTCACCCCGTGCTCGAATGGCTGAGGGCGCAACGGTTTCGCTACCGAGCGGTTTATTTTCGGCTGCGGCAACGCGGCCCACGTGCATCAGCTGGGCAACGATGGTGCCACCCTGAGCATGCACCGCATCGGTTACCTTGCGCCAGCCCGCCACCTGCTCGGCGGTGTAGATGCCCGGCGTACGGCAATAGCCGATACCATCGGCACTGGGGGCGACTCCCTCAGTGACAATAAGGCCCGCTGAGGCACGCTGGCTGTAGTATTGGGCCATCAGCTGAGTGGGTACCGCGCCACTGCCGGCACGACTGCGGGTCATTGGTGCCATAACCACGCGATTACGTAACTGCAGCACCCCAAGCGTCAGTGGAGAAAACAGGTCGGTCATCAGCGTACCCTTATCCGCGGTTCGGCGGCGCCGCGTCGCATCGTGTTAAGGAACTCGTCCAGCGGTGCAGGCTCCGCAACCTCAGGTTCATCCTCCCCCGGGGGGTTGGCCCAAAAATCCGTCCAGGAGGGCCACAGATCATGGTAGGCGCCCTCGTAGGGCTCACGATCAGGCCAGCGCATTTTGTTGTCACCCACAGGCGGCTTGTTCAGATCTGTGGCGTACCAGTAACAAGGCAGTCGCCGACGAAAATACCAGCGACCATCAATCCGTTCGTAGTTATCCCAGTACAGCATCTGCATGATCACCCATTCAGTGCCGCCATCGGCGCAAGGTGTCTCGTGTTCATTTTTGGAGTAAACCACACCGTGGGCATGATCAGGGTCATCAAACTCAATCACATGATTGCCAATATGGTGCGAGGTGCCAGTGAATTGCTGGCGCAAGGTATCGTCCAGCCATCGCTTGAGATGTGCGCGGCCCGTCAATTCCCGACTGACCCGAATGTCCGCCGCGAACAGGTTTACATGAGCATCCAGGTCGCGCATATCCAATGACAGTGAATACTTGGCCGCAAGTTGCCGTATTTCATCCAATGCCTCAAGACGATCAATACGGGAAGCCAGATCAGTTGTGTTCATCTCTCAATCCCAACTGGCAGTGCCAGTGCCTAATTCTGCTGTTCTGCCACCGTCAACTACCAGCTCGGCGCCGGTAATATACGAGGACTCGTCACTGGCCAGGAACATGATGGCGTTGGCACATTCGACCGGGTCACCAATCCTGCCAATGGGCAGGCTGCGCGCCGTGGCCGCCTGGGATTCTGCGTCCGGCATCAGCCCCTGTGTGGGTGGGGTGAGAAAAACGCCGGGAATGACTGCGTTGACACGCACACCCTTTTTGCCCCACTCGATCGCGGCATTTCGGGTCAGGGCCAGCATGCCGGCTTTGGCGGCGCTATAGCCCGCGGTGCCTACAGAACCCAACAGGCCACAGACCGATGACACATTCACCACCGCGCCGCCGGCCGCACTCAGGTGGGGAAACGACTCACGCATCAGGTACATGGCACCGTCGAGAGAGACACTGAAGTTTTGCCTCCAGGCCTTGCTGCTGTGACTGGCCAACATCCCCGGCACCATCAGCACCGCGTTATTGACCACTATATCCAGACGGCCATAGCGCTCTATCGCAGCAGCCACCAGTGCACGCACGGCATCCTCATCAGTGATGTCCGTCGCCAGCGCACAGGCTTCGCCACCCGCTGCCGTGATTTGTTCAACGACCGCCTGCAGTTCAGCATCGCGCCGGGCAGCAAGGACCACCTTGGCCCCTTCCGCGGCGAATCGCTGTGCCGTGGCCGCCCCTATGCCCTGGCTGGCACCCGTAACTATGGCAACCTTGTCCTGCAATCTCATTGCATGATTCCCCTTATTTGGCCCGCGAGTCTAACCCTAAAAGGCCTCGATCACATGCTTTGCAAATTTTTGCAAAGCCTCTATTTTTTCGCTTTCAGTCACGCCGGGGTCCGCCGGATTCCAGGGGGTAACCGAAATGTCAGTCACGCCCAGGGCGGCCAGGCGTTGATAATCTTCAACACCCCGAGCCGACATATCGAAAGCATGAATCTCGAAATCACTTCGCGAATCGGTACCATAATCACGCCGCAGCGCCTGCAGGCTGTCTATCAACTGGGCCAGTGTGTCGTAATCACTATTGGCCGATATCCAGCCGTCCCCTATTCGGGCAGCACGGCGCAGCGCCGGTTTGGCATGGCCACCAATCAGGATAGGCACCGGCGCCGAGGGTACCGGCGAAAGCTTCATCCTGCCGATCTCATAATTGTCGCTGTGATACTCGAAATACTCACCACTCATGGCACCGCGAATAATGGCAAGGCAGTCGTCCATCATTGCACCGCGGCTATCGAAATCAACACCATTGTATTCAAAGTCCTCCCGCCACGGGCTGAGGCCAGCTCCGAGAGACACCCTGTTGTTACTGATAACTGCCAGTGATGACAAAGCCTTTGCCAACACCAAAGGCTGACGCACAGGCACTTTCATCACTGCCGGGAAAAACCGTAAGCGCTCGGTCACTGCCACCAGGCTCGCCAAAGCGACAAAGGGCTCGAGCACAGGCATGCCTTCAAGGGCCTGTCGAACGGCCTCGGTACTCATATAGGGATAATCGGAGGCGGTAACCTCGGGATAGAACAGACTGTCGGGGATGGCAAACGAGGTCCACCCAGCCTCTTCGGCGGAACGAGCGAGGACGGGATAATGCTCTATCCCGCCCAGCCCTGTCATCAGGGTAAATCGCATTACTAAGTGGCTTTACCCTGACCCTTACCTAGAACGTATAACCAACCGACACTGCCCAGGTACGAGGCATGTTGTAGCCAGCCGTGGTTAAGGCACCGACGTTGAAGCTGTTGGTAATGACACGCTCGTCATCAAGGTTCTTGCCTTCTACCGCAAATCGCCAGTGGCCATCCGCGGTGGTAAACGCAGCCATCGCGTTATAGATCACGTGCTCGTCTTGCACCTGGGTCAGGGCCTGTTCAGATGTTGTATCGATAGGCGAGTTGGTAAACGACTCATCCCTGTAGGAAAAGTCTGCGGCTAATGTCACGAAACCAGCGCTGGCAATATCGAAGTCGTAACTGACCCTGCCCTGAACCGTCCACTCCGGCGAAAAGCCAATCGCGGTGGTGTCGGAGAGGTCGCCTGCCTCTGCGTTTTTAAACTCCTTAACATCGGTATCCAGGTAGCCCACATTCAACCCCAGGGTCATACCTTCAAGAGGCGGCAGCCACAACACTTCAGCTTCTATACCTGAGGTTTCCAGCTCACCCACATTGTCGACTGTCTCGTCGAGGCTGCCATCCCTGAAAACGACGGTGGACAACTGTTTATCGGTGTAATCGTTGAAGAACAGCTCCGTATTGAACCGAAGTGTGCCGTCGAGCAGAGTACTTTTTAGACCAAGCGACCATGTGTCGACAGTTTCCGGATCGTAGGTTGCCTCGATGCCGCCGGTGCGCTGGAAGCCGCCCGACTTGAAGCCGGAGGAGAATCCACCGTAGATCATCACATCGTCGCTAAGGAACCAGGTCAACTTGGCACTCGGCGTGAACTCCGTCCAGTCGTCGCTCTGGTCAGTATTTGCCGGACCTGTAATCTCTACGTACTCGGTGTTAAACGGAGGCGCGAAAGAGGAGGCCCAGTAAGCAAACAGCGGGCTCTGCATGGCCGCGGCTTCCTGTCCTGGCGCAACCGAGAGAATGGCTTCAGGTGGAAACCCCCGAAGACCAGCGTAGGCATAATAGCCGATGGTTTCCTGCGCCGTGATCGTCTCCTCTTTCTCGTCCTTGGTGTAACGGCCACCGAGGGAGAGTTGCCAGCTATCCGCAAAACTCCAGTCTACATTGGCGTATACGGAGGTGGACTCCTCAGTCCGGTCATCGCTGCTGGTGGCCTTGAACTGATTCGTTATAAAGCGCAGGCGCGCGCTCTGCTTGGAAATTTCGGTGCCGTCACGGTCAGCATCCAGGTAGTAAAAGCCCATTACCGCGTTGACGTTTTCGCCACTGTAGTTGAACTGGAACTCCTGACTGAAATCATCATTTTCGACATCTCTTAGCGTTTCGATAAAGAACTGCTCACTGCCATCAAAATCAAACGGCTGAACATTGTCCATGGAGCGCAGGGCCGTCACTGATTTAAGGCTCCAGCTGTCTGTCATGTCCCATTTCGCAGTTAAGGCAACGGTTGTCGTTTCGATCTCGTACTCATCAAAGCCGTCGCCAAAAGCGGTAGACACAGTGTCAATATCGGTGGGTAGCGAGGTGTCATTAGGCGTAGAGAAAACGCCGGTGCCCGGCCCCAGAAACTGGTTGGCGCCACCAATGACAAAGCTGGCCGCGTCGATCAAAGGACCAACGTAAATACGGTTCGGAATCCTGGGGTCGGACTCATCCTTCATGTAGTCCGCGGCGAGATTGAAAGACAGGCTTTCGGTCGCCTGCCACAAGAGACTCCCGCGATAGGCCTGAACGTCGGCCCCCCAGTACTCGCTGCCGTCCAGGGTGTTTTCCTGAATGCCTTCATGCTCCTTGTACATGGCACCAAAGCTACCGTACAGAGTGTCCTGAATAAGCGGCCCGGAGAGATTACCTTTTACCTTGATCAGGTCGTAATCGCCGCCTTTTACCTCAATATCCGCCTCGAACTCATCCGAGGGCTGCCTGGTGATGTACTTGATTGCGCCACCGATAGTGTTGCGCCCGTAGAGATTACCCTGTGGGCCCTTGAGGATTTCGATACGCTCAACGTCGTAGACTTCCAGCAATGCGCCAGTGGTGCGATTCAGGTAGACATCGTCCATGTAGATACCCACCCCTTGGCCAAAGCCGGGATCCTGGCCAATACCGCGAATAAATACCGAGACCGCTCCGCCAACCAATCCGCCGGTATCAGTGAGGGTCACGTTGGGCGTCATACGTTCCAGATCGAGAATGTTGTCGACTTGCGCGTCACGCAGTTGAGTGGTGCTAAATGCACTCACAGCCATAGGGACCTGCTGCAGGCTCTCCTCACGCTTGCGCGCCGTCACAACCACTTCCTCCAGCGTGGCCTGCTGGGCCATTGTATAGTCGGTAGTCGTGATGGCTGCCGCCACGGCGGCGGACAACAAAATAGATTTGCGCTTGAACTGGCTCATTGTGTAACTCCCTGTCTAATACCCTTATTGTTATCGGGGACCCTGCTGCGGACAGGTCTCCCCTGATCTTGCACATATTCTGGCCAAATAACCCGGCAGCGAGCAGAGCATGTGAGGCCAGTTTTATAAACATTTGCGTTCGCAACCGGGTGCAGGAACTCAAATGTCAACAAATCTGGTTGTAAAGGTTCTTTGGGGCCGACTGGCTTGAGAGCTACTATGCCTCTGCGAATACATGGCTGCCCGGTGCTGCCATTAGATAAAAAATAAGCCGTGGAACACGCGATCCACAAGAGATCAAAGCCAGACAATGTCCTCACGCTTTCCATTACTGACCTCACCCGCTGCCCTGGGATCCCTGTCGCTGCGCAACCGCATGATACTCGTCGCCATGGGCTCTAATTTTGCTGAGGCAGATGGCAGATGCACAGAGCGTCTGATTGCCTACTACGAGGCAAGAGCTCGGGGTGGCGCCGGCCTGTTGATCCTGGAGACCTCTGCCGCCGCCTGGCCCAATGGTTCTACCATGCCCAACACTGTTGGCTTTTCCAGCGATGACTTTGTGCCGGGGCTCAGTGAGTTGACCCGAAGAATTCACGGTCACGGAGCAAAAATCGTGGCGCAACTGAATCACGGCGGCAAGATGGCCCAGGAGGATGTCGCCGCAGGTCGCCCTATTCCCGTACCCTCACCGTCGAAAATGAGCAGCAGCAATATGTTTCGAGTGCTGACGCGCGAGGAGAAAAGTCACTTTATCAAGGCCGCCGGGCCAGATGGCAAGGGGCCTGTGTATTACGAGATGACCCCGGCGGACATCCGCGAGATCACCCACTCCTTCACTGATGCAGCCATTCGGGCGCGCCGGGCTGGATTCGACGGGGTCGAGATTCATGCCGGTCACGGCTACCTGCTGGCCAATTTTCTGTCGCCGGCAACCAACCGCCGCACCGACGAGTACGGCGGTTCGCCGGAAAACCGCGCCCGCTTTCTGGTGGAGGTGATCACCGCCATCAAAGCAGCCAATGGTGAAGACTTCCCCGTATTGGTTCGGCTCGACGCCAGGGAATACCGTTTGCCCGGGGGCATCGAACTGGCGGATTGCCTGGTCACGGCGCAGCTGTGCGAGCAGGCTGGCGCAACCGCCATCGATGTTAGCGCCTACGGCAACACTGCCCATGCGATCGCCTTTACTGAGGCTCCCCTGGTCCATGAACCGGGTGGCTTCGTTGATTTTGCCAGGGCCGTCAAACAATCGGTAAGCATCCCCGTGATCGGGGTAGGCCGCATCGAACCGGAAGTCGCTGAAAAAGCTATTCAGACCGGCGATTTTGACTTTTTTGGCATGGGCAGAAAACTGCTCGCTGACCCCGAACTGCCCAACAAACTGACCGCCAACACGCCAGCGGAGATTCGCCCCTGCATCTATTGTTATATCTGCGTGAGCGAGATCTTCATCAACCAGCCCATGTGCTGCGCTGTCAACCACAACGTCGGTCGGGAATGGGAGGGAGACCTGCTGGCAAGTGACCGCCAGGCAAAAAAGATTCTGGTAGTGGGCGCCGGTCCGGGTGGACTGGAGGCAGCGCGCCTGCTGGCTGAACAGGGGCACACGGTGAGCCTGTGGGAAAAGGAGCGAGACCTTGGAGGTACCGCTCGCATCGCCGCCCTCGCCTACGCGCCCAATGAGGCTCTCATCGATTATCTGGCGGACGCAGTAAGCGCGCTGCCGATTGACCTGCGTACCGGCATTACTGCCACTGCCGACACCATTAACGCCGGCGGTTACGATCACATCATCATCGCCACGGGTGCTAAACGCACAGCGCCCCAGATCCCCGGAAAATCGCAACTCCATGTATTCGACGGCAATGAATTACGCGGCGTGCTCTTTGGTGACGATCCCGCCGCTGCGGCAAAACTCAGCGGATTTGCCCGCCTGATGCTTTATGCCGGGCGGGTGAGCCAGCTGCTGCGCAGTATTCGATTGATGCGTCTGCTGAGCCGTTTTTGGATGCCCCTGGCAGATGACATCGTCATCATTGGCGGCGGCCTGGTAGGCCTCGAACTTGCAGAGTATCTTGTTGAGCGCGGACGCCGGATCACCGTGTTGGAACCGGGCCCGGAGCTGGGCGCCGAGCTCAGCATTGTGCGGCGCGCACGAGTCCTGCATCAGCTTGGTGGGCATGGGGTGAACATTGTGCGCAATGCTGAAATAACCGCCATCGAATCAAGCAGTGTTCACTACCGTACTGACGGAGAATCCGCCGCTGCTGAATGCAAGCAGGTGATTATTGCGATGGGCGCTCAGCCAGACAACGACCTTGAGACTCAACTTCGAACACTGGCGCTGTCGGGCACAATTCACACGATCGGCGACTGCCGCCATATCGGCTATATCGACGGCGCTATACTGGATGCTCGAGAGGTTGTTAAGGTGATCACGAGCCGTTGAATGAGTGGATAATGATAAAACGTAGGCAATCGATGTTGGCGTTTGTACTGCTGGTGGCGGCCTCACTGTCTGCGCCCATTGCCGCCGCCGACACCGATGGCCCGGCCTTCAAACGTAGCGAGGAGCGCGAGAACTGCCGCGAATTTACCCCCGAGCGCCGTCCGCTATTTGGTGACCTGCACGTCCATACCAGCTATTCCTTCGACTCCTACCTGTCGAGTCAGCGCCGCGACCCCTGGGACGCCTATCGCTATGCCCAGGGCGAACCGATTTTGCTGCCGGACGCCAACGGCCTACAAACAGTGCAGGCCCGTATCGGCCGCCCGCTGGATTTCACCGCAATCACTGATCACGCGGAGTTTCTTGGCCAAATCAATATATGTACCCGCGACCCTGGCAAAGCAGGCTACTGGTGGCCCCACTGCACCATGACCCGCGCACGCAATATCTGGGCCCAGTTACTGGCTGCAAGTTGGTGGACTGACCTTGGCGGCCAACTACAGGACCTCCCCGAGAAATCCTTTGCCTGCACCCTGTCCGACTGCAATGGCGCTGACCAGGAAACCTGGACCGACATTCAGCGCGCTGCGCAAGACAACTACGACCGCACCGCGGACTGCAGCTTCACTACCTTCGTCGCCTACGAATATACCGAGGCATTCGATCAGAACAACATGCACCGCAATGTCATTTTCCGTAATAGCACCGTGACTGAACGGCCGATTTCGGTCTACGACACCGGACGAGACAGCTTTCCCAGCCTTTGGCGACAGTTGCGCAGTAACTGCATTGACCTCGACAACGGATGCGACGTTATGTCTATACCGCACAACGCCAATCTCGCCGGCGGGCGCATGTTCCGCGACCCAGTCAGTACCAGCGAAGTCACCGACCGACTTTTTTTCGAGCCGGTGGTCGAACTGGTGCAGCACAAGGGCGCCTCGGAGTGTCGCTTCGACAGGCTGCGCGGTGCCGGCCTGGACACCGTCGATGAGCAGTGTGACTTCGAACAGATCGCCTCAGACAATTTGAATATGCTCGGCTCGGTTCACGGTGAAGTACGAACCGATCGGGCCAATGCAGTACCTCTGGAGGAATTCGCTCGTCGCAACATGGTGCGCAACGCCCTTAAGGACGGCCTGGTCCTGGGCGAGACAATGGGACAGAACCCGTTCATGATGGGCTTCATCGGTAGCACTGACACTCACAGCGCTGCGCCGGGCAGTGCCGAAGAGAACAATTATACGGGCCATCTGGGGCGACGAGACGCCCAGTACAACAACGTTCAGGATCACTTCTACTCCAACCCGGGCGGCCATGCCGTTGTCTGGGCCGAAGAAAATTCGCGGGACAGCATCTTCGCCGCGATCAGACGCAAGGAAACCTACGCCACCAGCGGCACACGGCCGACACTGCGCTTTTTCGCCGGCAACCTGGATCCGGCACTGTGTGAATCACCAGATCTGCTCCGCGAGGCGTACGCCGCAGGCGTACCCATGGGCGGCGAGCTTGACGGCAGCACGATCGACACACCCCGATTCCTGGTGAGTGCACGCAAGGATCCGGGGACCAGTGAGCTGGCGGGAACTGATCTGCAGCGCGTACAGATCATCAAGGGCTGGGTTGGCGACGACGGGACGCCACAGGAAAAGGTATATGACATCGATGGCAATGCTGATAACGGCGCCGGGGTCGACACCAACACGTGTGCCCGCCGGGGTCGAGGACTGGTCAACAGCTGCACCGTCTGGGAGGACCCCGACTTTCAGGCTGATCAATCCGCTTTTTACTACGTCAGGATACTTGAGAACCCCACCTGCCGCTGGAGCACATTGCAGTGCCAGTCAGCCGGGGTCAATCCATTCGCCAGTGACTGTGCCAGCCAGGCCGATGCTGCCACCGTCCGGGCGCAGGCAACCGGAGCCAGCGGCAACGTCTACGGCAAATGCTGTATCGATCCGCAGCAGGAAGCTTTCTATTCGCCGATAATACAGGAGCGAGCCTGGTCCTCTCCCATCTGGTATCAGCCCTGAGCTAAGGACAACATCCGCTCTCGATAGCTACTCGGTGTATCTCCCGTCCAGCCCTTGAAAGAGCGCACAAAAGAACTGGGCTCGGTAAACCCCAGATAGTCAGCCAGGTCAGCAATCTTGGCCTTTTCATGCAACAGCTTGTTGATCGCCACTTCGCAACGCACCTCATCTTTCAGTGCCTGATAGCTGGTATCTTCCTTTTGCAGCCGCCTACGCAGGCTCGATTCCGACATATGCAATGTCTGAGCGATATCGGCAAAAGAAGGCATGCTGCCAGGTAGCTCAATCGTCACAATAGACTTGATCGCGGCGCTGGTACTGGCCGGCTCGCGTTCCATCGCGATCAACTGGTACACCATGTTGTTGAGAAACTCGCGCAGGGAATCCGGCGTGTGGACCAGCCGTTGTTGCAGCACTTCCCTATCAAAGCTGAAGGAGTTCTCGCCAGCGTCAAACACAATGGGACACTGGAAAATTTCCGCCAGGCTGTCGTAATAGTCCTGATTGACATAAGGGGCCGCCACCCGCAGTTCCCTGGCGTTCATGGTCTGGCCCGTCAGCCAACCACAAAAAGCGTGCCATACGAGCAAGCCCGAGGCCCTCGCCACCGTCTCCACCGAGTGAGCGCGATCCCACTGGGCGGGAATGAGATCTGCCCAGTCCTCCCGGATATTTATCCGGTAGCTCAATTTCACCAATGGGTCAGCGCCGTCGTCAAGCAGGCGAATATTGTAGCCGGTAATGGGATAGACGAGAGCCTCGTAACGCTCCGCTATCCGCAGTGCCTCGCCAAGCGTGCGGGAGCTGATCATGCAATGGCACATCAACTCAAAAGCTTCGCTGCCCAGCCCGGCCGCCCAGGGCAGCGGCCGACCCTCCGCCTGCATGCGTTGCACGGCTTGCTTATAGAGGTGTGAATAATGTTGCGCGGGCAGCGGCACATCCGCATCCAAGCGCGCCAGGCTGCGCGGTGCCACATTTATCGTCGCGGCAATGGCATCAACATCAAGTCCAATCCGCCCCATGTAGTCGAGCAGACGCTGGAATTTTCCTGCTTTTACAGTAATTTCGCTCATACGCTCACAGTGGCACGATATGTTTATAAATCTGGCGTTTCCTGCTCTTTTGCTGCGTCTGCCGCAGGGTACCATACCGCTTCTGCATTGCTAATGTGGTCCTCGCCCTGCCCCGGGTGTGTTACTGGATAGGCTTGGCCCACTCTCAACAGGAGAATAATAGAGACAATGAGCATGCTCGCCAATAAAGCCGGCATCGTCACTGGTGCCGGCCAGGGTATCGGTCGCGCTATTGCCCAATCCTACGCCGCCGAAGGCGCGAGGGTCGTAGTAGCGGATTTCAACGAAGAAATGGGCCGTGAAACAGTCAAGCTGATCGAAGATGCCGGCGGCACCGCCTTATTTGTCCTTGCCGACGTTAGTAAGGAAGACTCCGTAAAGACAATGGTAGAAAAGACACTGCAGGCTTTTGGTCGCCTCGACATCGCCTGCAACAATGCCGCTGTCAGCCGTGGCTCAGGCCCCATCCACCAGTTTGAGCGCAATGTCTTCGACAGCACCCTGGAAATGTGCCTGACCAATACCTGGCTCTGCATGAAACACCAGATCACCGCGATGCTGGAATCAGGTGGCGGCTCCATCGTCAATATTTCATCCAACTCCTCACTACGCGGCCAGCCCCACAACACCGCCTATGCGGCGGCCAAGGGTGGCGTCAACATCCTGACCAAAAGTTCGGCCGCAGAATATGGCGGCCAGGGCATACGTATCAATGCGGTATCGCCGGGAGTGATCAGGACACCGCAGCTCGATGTCTACTTTGAGGAGCAGCCCAAGATTGCCGAGCGTATGAAGAAGAGTGCGGCGATGCTGCGCCTTGGCGAGTGCGAAGAAGTGGCCGAGGCCGTGACCTTTCTCTCCAGCGACCGTGCGTCCTATATTACTGGCCAGTTACTGTCAGTGGATGGAGGTGGCGCTGTCCGCTAGCGTCCGTACACCTGACAGAAGGACCCGCCAGCGGTTTTAGCCATTCGGTATAGCTATTTGCGCCTGTAACCGTGCAATCACTTTCTGCAAGTCATTACATCATCGGACGATTTCACCTACAGTAATTTACCTTGAACACACGTCCTTGCCACGGAGACTATTCTCATGAGTGAACGTATCCCACTGCCCATGCCTTCGGGCTGGTTTCAAGTGGCCTATTCCCATGACCTGGCACCTGCCGAGTCCATGCCACTAAAGTACTTTGACACCGAGTTGGTACTTTTTCGAACCGAGAGTGGCGAAGCCAAGGTGCTCGATGCCTACTGCCCACATATGGGTGCCCACCTGGGCTACGGCATCCGCGACCAGGCCGGTGGTGGCTCACGAGTGAAAGGCGACTCCATTGTCTGCCCTTTCCATGGCTGGGCCTATAATGGCGAAGGCCAGTGCACCGATGTTCCCTATGCGGGCAATCTGCCACCCAAGATCGCCCGCGGTGAAGCGGTAATCGGCAGCTGGCCGGTGCGCGAACTCAATCAGGTAATCTTCGTTTGGTATCACCCCGAGGGGGCTGCACCGCACTATGAACCCGAGGTGATCGAGGAGGCATCAAGCCAGAATGAGGAATGGGGACAGCTGAAAATATTCCACTGGGATATCGATACCCATCTACAGGAGATCGCGGAGAATGCTGTCGATCCCGCCCACTTCCTCTATGTTCACGGCACCCAGAACGTTCCCGAGACCGAGGTGATGGATTTTGACGGTGTACAGCGCGCCAGTAAACTGGTCAGCCGCATGGCCACACCAAGGGGCGAGATCGTTGGCATTATCGCCAACAGCAATGTGGGGCCCGGGCAGGCGGTGGTCCGCTTCAGTGGCATCTGCGACACCTTGTTGATGGCCAATATCACGCCGGTCAACGCTGAGAAAAGTCACGCATTCTACGCCTTTATCCAAAAGAAAATCGATGGCGAAGAGCCAGTGGGTGGGGTTGGCGACGCGCTGATTGCAGATGTGCGTAAGCAAATGGATGAAGACAGAATCATTTGGGCACACAAAAAATATTTCGATAAACCCATGTTGTGCGACAACGATGGGCCGTTCCATAAATTCCGCAAATGGTACAGTCAGTTCTACGCTGGCAAGGACCAAGCCGCATGATCGATGTTCACTATTGGCCGACGCCCAACGGCAAAAAAGTCACTATTGCGCTTGAGGAGTGCGGCCTCGATTATCAGGTTGTGCCCTGCTCCATCGGAACCGGCGACCAGTTTACCGACGAATTTCTCAGCATAAGTCCTAACAACCGTATGCCTGCCATTGTCGATCAGGCCCCTCCGGGCGGCGGTGAACCGGTACCCGTATTCGAGTCCGGCGCCTGCCTGATGTATATCGCCGAGGTCAGCGGTAAATGCTGCCCCAGCGACCTCAAGGGTAAGTATGACGTCTACCAGTGGATCGTCTGGCAGATGGCCAACCAGGGGCCAAAATTTGGCGAGCTGGGGCATTTTCGCCGACTCGAAGATCGCGAAGGCGACCAGAGTTACGCAATCAGGCGTTTCGATGACGAGGTCAACCGCCTTTTCGGGGTAATGAACAACCGGCTATATGACAGGCGCTATATCGCCGGGGACGAATACACCGTCGCCGATATGGCCTGTTACCCCTGGGCTGTGCGCTGTGAGGAACTGGGCCAGAATATCGAGGAGTTCCCCTACTTTCGCCGCTGGCTCGAGGAACTCGGGCGCAGACCGGCACTACAAAGAGGTATGGCGGTAGGCAGCGACTGGGGCTACCAGAGCTACGATGACATGAGCGAGGAAGAACTCAACAACCTCCGAACCATGTTGTACAACCAGCGGGCGCGACCGGCGCCGGAAGGCGGCCTGCTTTAGGGGACAGTGTATGTACGAACGCATCAGTTTTGACTACAGCGGCGCCACGGTACTGGTGACCGGCGCAACCAGCGGCATCGGCCACGCCATTGCCACAGCCTACCGTGATGCAGGCGCCAAGGTCATCGCTACAGGACGCAAGCCGAACAGCGGAGACTATGACATCGATCTCAATGGCATGGACTATCGTCAACTGGACATTGGTGACAGGCAGTCACTATTCGACCTTGCGGCCAGCCTCGAACGACTCGACATCCTGGTGAATAATGCCGGGGGCTCTCAGGGCAATGAATGGGAGGCTGACAGCTTCGATCAGTCTATCAACGTCAACCTGAACAGCGTGTTCCACCTCAGTACGGCCTGCAAGGACCTGCTCGCGGCCAGCGACTTTCCGGGCGGTGCCAGCGTTATCGGCATCGCTTCCATGACCTCCTACTTCGGCTTTGCCTGGACCCCGGGGTATGGGCCGGCAAAGGCAGGCCTGGTACAAATGATAAAGACACTGGGCATGAGCTGGGGTGAGCTGGGCATCCGCGCCAATGCGGTGGCTGCAGGACTGACCCGCTCGAACCTGACTGCCGATGTCATGGATAACATGCAGGACATGGTCGATGAAACCTTACGCCGGCAGGGTCTAAAGCGCACCGGCTTTCCCGAGGACATCGCCCCGGCCGTATTATTCCTGACGTCACCCGCCGCCAGCTGGATCACAGGACAAACGCTGCCGGTAGACGGCGGCTTTACAAGCGGAATGAATTGAACCGGGAAGCGGACTGAGCTAGAACGGGAACACGTAGGGCAGCAGGAAGATAACCAGCACAGAATAAACCACCGACAATGGCAAACCAGTGCGAAAATAGTCGCGCAAAGTGTAACCGCCGAGGTTCTGCACCATCAGATTGGTGGTGTAACCGTAAGGTGTCAGGAAACTGGCGCTGGCACCAAATGCGACTGCCATCACAAAAGGCATATAATTCAAGCCGTAGCTTTCGGCAAGACCGAAGGCGATCGGGAAAGCCAGTGCAGCCGCGGCATTATTTGTCATCAGTTCAGTCAGTAACAACGTGACCAGGTAGATACCCGCCAATGCCACATACGGACCCAGCGACTCCAGGTTATCGTGCAGAGTGTTAGCGATGATCGCCACTAGCCCGGAGTTGTTGAGCGCCTGTGAAAGTGTCAATGCCGACGCAATAATCAACCACAACTCGAAAGGAAAACGCCGGCGCAGTTCCGAGCCGCCAACCACGCCTAGCGCGAGCATGCCCGTCAGCAAAAATGCCAATCCCTTGATCAGTGAAAGGATTTCCAGCGAGGCCAGTGCGACCACCGACAGCAAACCGAAAGTCATAAAATAATTTTGCATGGGGCTCAC
>CALJFL010000068.1 GCA_938074135.1 uncultured Halieaceae bacterium
GTTGGCGCGCAACCTTGTCCGCATCCCCGATTTCAGGATACAGCGGGCAATTCTGGACACCCAGTTCCAGCGAGCGCGCAACGAACTGGACCAAAACGACAGCAGCGAGACCCTGCGGGTCACGCTGGAACGCGAGTACCAGCTGTTTACCGACTCCATCAACCAGTGGAAAACCCTGCAGGCCGGGCGCTATGAGCGCAAAGTCGCGGAACTGGAGGATGCACTGGAGGCACGCCGGCAACGCCTGCATCAATCCTGGGAAAGTGCCGCTCTGCGTACCCGCCTGAAAACACTGGAGTACTCGCTGAAGATGCAGCGCAAGCGACTCACGCTACTGATAGAACAGGTACAACAGCAGGCCGCATTCCCACATCCCGCCTGATAGGCCGGGACAGGCTGCGGCTGGTGACCCCGTAAGAATATGATCTTCCGGGTCTGCACCTGCGTACAAACGCCAGACATTCAACGCACACCGCAGAGGTGACAACATACCATGAGTAACAGCGTATTTGATTTCAGTTGCCAGACCCCCTCCGGTCAGGAGAAACCCATCAGCGACTTTGAGGGCAAAGTACTGCTGGTTGTTAACACAGCATCGAAATGTGGTTTCACGCCGCAGTTCGCCGGGCTCGAAGAGCTCTACGAAAAGTACAAAGACCGGGGCCTGGAAGTGCTTGGCTTTCCATGCAACCAGTTTGGCAAGCAAGACCCTGGCAGCAATGACGAGATCACCGAATTCTGCCAGCTGAACTACGGGGTCAGCTTCCCCATGTTTGGCAAGGTCGAAGTCAACGGTAGCGACGCCGATCCACTGTTCAAGCACCTGAAAGCGGAGGCGCCCGGCGCCCTGGGCACAGAATCCATCAAATGGAATTTCACCAAATTCCTGGTTGATTCCTCAGGCAAGGTGATCAAGCGCTATGCGCCCAAAACCAAGCCGGCGGATATCGCCGCCGACGTCGAAGCCTTACTGGCCTAGTGCTCCCGGGTGGCGCGGAATTCGATGTCCGGCCACCGCTCTTCCATCACCCCGAGATTGACCCGGGTCGGGGCCAGGTAAGTCAGGTAACCCCCGCCATCCATTGACAGGTGCTCCGCCGCCTTCTTGCGGAAATCTTCCAGCTTGCGGGGGTCGTCGCAATACACCCAGCGTGCGGTGTAGACATTGACCGGCTCGTAGAGCGCCTCGACCTTGTATTCGTCCTGCAACCGATAGGCCACCACGTCAAACTGTAACTGGCCAACCGCTCCGACCACGAGGTCGGAGGAATTGAGCGGCGCAAACACCTGGGTAGAGCCCTCCTCCGACAATTGCTGCAAGCCCTTCTGCAACTGCTTGGACTTCATCGGGTCACGCAGGCGGATGCGCCGGAACAATTCTGGCGCGAAGTGCGGAATGCCGGTGAATTGCAGTTCCTCACCGCCGGTGAAGGTGTCTCCAATCTGGATGGTGCCATGGTTATGCAGGCCGATGATATCGCCGGACACCGCCTCCTCTACCAGCACTCGCTCACCGGCCTTGAAAGTTACCGCGTCGGCGATCTTGACGTCTTTGCCAAGGCGAACATGGCGCATCTTCATGCCCTTGCTGTACTTACCCGAGCATACCCGCATAAATGCAATCCGGTCTCGGTGGCGAGGGTCCATGTTGGCCTGGATCTTGAAGACAAAGCCACTGAACTCGGTTTCTACCGCATCGACCTCCCGCCCGGTGGTCTCCCGATTCAACGGCGGGGGTGCCCAGGTCACGAAGTCGTCGAGCATTTCCCGCACCCCAAAATTGCCCAGTGCGGTGCCAAAAAACACCGGCGTCAGCTTACCGGCCAGGAAAGCCTCCTGGTCGAAGGTGTGGCTGGCTCCCCGGACAAGTTCAATCTCTTCGACAAAGTCGTCGTAGTCCTCAGCCAGCAGGTCTCTGGCTTCCGAACTATCCAAACCCTCAATACGGTCATCGGCGGGCAGAACCGAGCCCTGCCCCGGGGTGTATTTGTGGATGACATCGGTGTACAAGTTGTAAACGCCCTTGAAAAAACTGCCCATCCCTATCGGCCAGTTAATTGGTGCTCCCTCGATCGCCAGCACACTCTCGATTTCATCGATCAGGTCGATAGGGTCGCGTATATCGCGATCCATCTTGTTGACGAAGCTGATGATGGGGGTATCGCGCAACCGGCATACGTTCATCAGTTTGATGGTGCGAGCCTCCACACCCTTGGCTCCGTCGATCACCATCAGGGCGGAGTCAACCGCGGTCAGGGTCCGGTAGGTGTCCTCGGAGAAGTCCTCGTGACCCGGGGTATCGAGCAGGTTCACCGTGCGGTCATGGTAGGGAAACTGCATTACCGAGGAGGTAACCGAAATACCGCGCTCCTGCTCCATGCTCATCCAGTCCGAGGTGGCATGAGGACCCTTCTTGCCCTTGACCGTTCCGGCCACCTGTATGGCGTTACCCAGCAGCAGCAGCTTTTCGGTGATCGTGGTCTTGCCCGCATCAGGGTGAGAGATAATGGCGAAAGTACGCCTCGATGCGATGTCCTGGGCGAGTTCTGACATGGAATGTCCCGATAAAAATGCGCGGATTATACGCCGTTTCAGATCATCTTACAGCGCTGGTCGTCGGGGCTGGCCAGAAGGCCAACTGCTTTACTGCGCGGTCAGCATCTGAGCCAGAATACCGGTCAGGCGATTACCGACTTGCTCCATGGACAGGGTTTGCCCGGGCAGACACCGCGCCATCGAGGTCACCTGCAGGCCTTCGTAACCGCAGGGATTGATGCGCTGGAAAGGCTCCAGGTCCATATCGACGTTGAGCGCCAGACCGTGGTAACTGCAACCCCGTCGCACCCGTAACCCCAGCGATGCAATCTTGCTGTCGCCGGTGTAAACCCCGGGCGCGTCGGCCCTGGCGGCGGCTTCAATTCCGTACTCGGCCAGCAGGGTGATAAGGCCCTGTTCGATCAGGGTTACCAATGAGCGCACGCCCATAGTACGTCGGCGCACATCAACCAGCAGGTAGACCACCCACTGTCCGGGGCCGTGGTAGGTCACCTGGCCACCGCGATCCACCTGAATCACCGGAATATCCCCCGGCGCCAGCACGTGCTCTGCCTTGCCGGCCTGACCCTGGGTAAACACCCGGGGATGTTGCAACAGCCAAAGCTCATCCGGCGTATCGACACCGCGCTGATCGGTGAAGCTGCGCATGGCGTCCAGTGTGGGTTGATAGTCCACCAGGCCCAGTTCCCTGATAATCGGGATGCTCATCGCCGGTGGGTCAGATCACCATCTGCACGAGGCCGGTGGCCATCAGGTCCTCGTGCAGTGCCCGGAGCTGGTCCGGACCAGTGGCCGTAATCGTAATATTGATCGAATGGAAGGTGCCCTTGCTGCTCGCCTTCACCAGAATCGATTCCTGGTCAAAACCCGGGGCATGTCGCTCAAATACCGCAACCACGGTCGCGTGCAGCTCCTCGACATTGCGGCCCAACACTTTGATCGGGTAGTCACAGGGGAACTCAATCTTGGGCGGTTCAGTGTCCTGGGTCATTGGCAGTCGACATTCTCCACTCAGGCGCCGAACAGGCTGGCTATCCACATGAGTATTACGTCCCACAGCCGGGCAAAGAAACCACCAGGCTCGATAGCCTGCAGGGCAACCACCGGCGCTTCGTAGACCACCTCACCATCGATACTCAGGGTGACAGAGCCCAGCTGATCGCCGATTGCGATCGGGGCGATGATCTCTTCTTGCAGCACGACCTCGGTAGCCAGCTTCTTTTTCTGTCCCCGCGGCAACGTCACCACGGCCTCCTCTGCCAGGCCCACCGACAGGTAGTCTTCTTGCCCCTTCCAGATGCGCGGCTGGTCGAGTTCCTGGCCGGCCTCAAATAATGTGGCAGTTTCGAAGAAGCGGAAACCGTAGTTAAGCAGGCTCTTGGCTTCTTTCTTGCGCGCATTGGGGCTTTTGGTGCCCATAACGACAGCGATGAGACGCATATCGCGGCGCTCGGCCGAAGCCACCAGACAGTAACCCGCCTCCTTGGTATATCCGGTCTTGAGGCCATCCACCGAGGGGTCGTCCCCAAGCAGGCTATTGCGGTTGTACTGGCGAATATCGTTATAGGTGAATTCCCGCTCCTTGTAGATGGCATAGTGCTCGGGGTGCTCGATGATTAGTGCGGCCGCCAGCGTTGCCAGGTCACGCGTGGTGACTACATGCTCGGGGTCGGGCAGGCCATGGGAATTTACAAACCACGAACCCGTCATTCCCAGGGCTTCGGCATGGCCGTTCATCATATCGGCGAAAGCGGCCTCGTTACCCGCCAGGTGTTCGGCAACTGCCACAGTGGCGTCATTACCCGAGGAAATGACAATCCCGCGCTCAAGGTCACTGATCGAAACATCTTTGCCCGGCTCAATCCACATCAGCGATGAGCCATTGAATAAGGGGTTTTGCGACCAGGCATTCTCACTGATCACTACCATGTCATCCGCACTGACCCGGCCGGCGTCCATTTCAACCGCCAGCACATAACTGGTCATCATCTTGGTAAGACTGGCCGGCGGCAGCGGCAGATCTTCATTCTCAGCGGCCAGCACCGCCCCGCTGTGGGCATCCATAAGAATGTAGGCGCGCGCGGCGACTTGCGGTGAGGCAGGTACAATCGTTGCCGCACCGGCGTTGACAGACAACAGCACCAGGGCCAGCAACAGGGACAATCGACTCATAAAAAGGGCTACCGTGGATGACTTGAAGAAGGCCTGAGATGGTACCGCATGCACAGGCACAGCGAAAGAAAACCAGCCGATAACAGCGGCACCGGCCGAATCAGGGCAGCGGCTGTCCGGCACCATAACCACCGGACTCCAACACCTGCTGCACCGCCAACAACTGCGTATTATCGGCAACAGGGCCGACACGTACGCGATACAGCAACTTTCCGTTGGATTCTACCGGACTGACGAATACCGGCACCGACACCACGCCGGCGAGCTCCGCACGCAAGCGTTCAGCGGAAGCCTCCGAGCCATAAGCACCGAGCTGCAGGTAACGGTAATCACCGTCGCTGTTGCGACGATCATCAACCCCGGCAATGTTGAGAATCTCGACTTCCACCCGGGCGGTACCGCGCTCCATGTAGCCCAGCTTGACCGCAGCGCCATAGGACAGATCGATCAGCCGCTCGGCGTGAAAGGGGCCACGATCATTCACCCTAACCACCACGCTGCGCTGGTTCTCAAGGTTGGTCACCCTGGCGTAGGTGGGTATTGGCAAGGTTTTGTGGGCGGCGCTGGCGGCGTAGAGGTCGAATATCTCGCCGTTCGAAGTCTTGTGTCCATCGAACTTGGTCCCGTACCAGGAGGCAAGACCCTGCTCCCGGTAATTGCGATAGTCCGCCAGTACCTCGTAGGTTTCGCCGTTCACGGTATAGGGACTTTTATTGCCGGCGGCGAGGATAGGGTCAGCGCGCGGCACCGCATCGGCAACTTCCCCGGGCTCGATATGCTTCACGGGAGCGCCGTCATGGGCATTCGGATACCGCGATACCGGCGGCGTCTCGGACTCCTGGGTGGTACAGGCAGTTACCAGGGCGACGGTCAGCAGTACAACCGCCAGGCCGGGGCTTGTCCTCATTCAGCAACTCCAGCGGCGATTCGCTGGCTTAACTGGTAAACGCTCATGGCATACATGGCGCTGTGGTTGTAGCGGGTGGTGACATAAAAATTATGCAGCCCCAACCAGTATTCATAGCCGTCTTCCAACTGAAACTTCATGGCGACGGCACTGGCCTGGGGATCCAGTTCATCGCTGCTGGTAATACCTGCGGCGGCAAATTCTGCCACGGTAAACTTTGGTTTGAGATCGGCCCGGGTCCTGACAAACCACTCCTGCCCCACATCCGGAGCGGCAGACGCGGGCGCAACCACCTGCTCACCGGGTCGCCAGCCATGCTCCTTGAAATAGTTGGCGACGCTGCCAATGGCATCCACCGGGTTGTTCCAGATATCAGTAAGACCATCGCCGTCGAAATCAATGGCATAGGCTCGATAGCTGCTGGGCATAAACTGGCCGTAACCCATGGCACCGGCGTAAGACCCTTTCAGGGTCAGGGGATCGAGTCCCTGTTCGCGGGACAAGACCAGAAAGTTCTTCAACTCCTTGGTGAAAAACTCCGACCGCCGCGGATAGTCAAAGGCCAGGGTCGACAGGGCATCGATGACCCGGTAACTGCCGGTGATGCGACCGTAATAGGTTTCGACGCCGATTATGGCCACGATAATCTCGGCGGGTACACCGGTATCCTTTTCCGCCCTGGCCAAGGTCGCACTGTGTTCCCTATAGAACTCCAGCCCCTGCTTCTCACGCTTGTCAGTGACAAAAATTTCGCGGTAGTCATACCAGGGCTTGGTCTTCTCCGCCGGTCTGGCAATCGCCTCGAGAATACTGTCCTTGCGCTCGGCTTCGGCAAACAATTGCTGCAGCTCTTCGCGTTCAAAGCCCTCCTCGGCCACCAGTTCATCAATCAGGGCGGTGGCCGCTTCATGCTCGGCGTAATTATCGCCGCCAAAAGACAGGGCGGACCAGAGGCTGGACAAGGCCATGGTCATTTTCAGCAATTCAGGCATCGTAGGGTGCTCGCGGGCCAACAAGGGACAGGCAGCCAGGGTTGGCTGCGACGTAACTATCAGTGAGTAACAACTTATTTCTCCGTACTGACCGCCATGAGCAGACCGAATCCGGCCATCAGGGTGACGACTGACGTGCCCCCGGCACTCACCAGCGGCAAGGGAACACCAACCACCGGCAACAAGCCAGCGACCATCCCCATGTTAACAAAAATGTAAACGAAAAACGTCAGTGTCAGGCTGCCGGCGAGCATTCTGCCGTAGCTGGTCTGGGCTCGCAGGCCTATCCAGAAACCACGCAACAGGATCAACAGATAAATCGCCATCAGCATCAGCACCCCGCGCAAACCAAACTCCTCGGCCAGAACAGCAATGATAAAGTCGGTGTGGCTCTCTGGCAGGAAATCCAGTTGCGACTGGGTACCCCCAAGCCAACCCTTGCCGTCCCAACCGCCGGAGCCAATCGCGGTCTTGGACTGGATGATATTCCAGCCGGCGCCGAGCTTGTCGCTCTCCGGGTTAAGCAGGGTCAAGATACGCTGCTTCTGATACTCCTTGAGTACGAACAGCCAGACCGGCCAGGCCGAGGCAAATGCGATCACGACCGCGCCGACAATATAGCGCCACCCGATGCCGGCCATAAACACTACGAACATGCCGCTGGCAGCAATCAATAGTGCAGTTCCCAGGTCGGGCTGGCGCAGAATAAGTGCCGAGGGAACGGCAATAATGGCCAGGGAGCCGATGATGTACTTGAATCGCGGCGGCAATATCCGCTCCGCCAGATACCAGGCCACGGTCATCGGTACGACCAGCTTGAGAATCTCTGAAGGCTGAAAACGGAACCCGCCAAGGGATAACCAACGCTGGGCGCCCTTGGCCCCCACGCCGAAAAACATCACCGCGACCAACAGGCCCACACCCAGCAGGTAGAACCAGGGGGCCCAGCGCATGTAACGCACCAGACTGATCTGGGAGGCCGCAATCATCACCACATAAGCCACCAGAAAATAGCGCCCCTGACGGATCACCGCGCCCATGTCCTGACCGGAAGCGCTGTACAGCACGACCAGGCCATAGGCGGTCAAAATCATCAACAACAACAGTAGCGGCAGATCCAGGTGAAATCTCGAGGCGGCACTGGGAGGCCGGGCCAGGTCGGCCGAACCATCGGGCATCTGCCTGACGTAATCACCCATCAGCCGGCATCTCCGAGCAACCAGGTATCCATGACCTTGCGGGCTATCGGATAGGCGGCACTGCTGCCACCACCATTCTCAACGATGACCGCCAGGGCGATCGTCGGCGCCTCAAAAGGCGCGAAAGCGATGAACAGACCGTGGTTACGATGCCGCTCAGCCACTTCTTCTTCCTTATAGACGGCGTTTTGAGCGATGCCAATGACCTGTGCGGTGCCGGTCTTTCCGCCCACTTCATACTGGATTCCCTTAGCAATTTTGCGAGCCGAGCCCCGGGCACCATGCACTACCGAATGCATACCCTCGTGCACCGCCTGCCAATTCTCGGGCAATCCCGGCACCCGCTCCAACAGTGGCGCGGCCACCGACTCGCCGTTAATCGTCCTGACCAGGCGCGGACTGCGCTGCTCACCGCGGGTCGCCAGCGCATTGGTGGCCACCGCCAATTGCATGGGCGTCGTGAGCATATAGCCCTGCCCTATGCCGGCGCTGAGGGTCTCCCCCGGATACCAGGGCTGGGCCATCGCGTCGCGCTTCCAGCGGGTCGATGGCAACACCCCCCGGCGCTCATTGGTGGTATCAACACCGGTGCGCTCGCCCAGGCCAAACGGACGCAGATAATCGTACATGCGGTCTATCGTCAGGCGCCGCGCAAGGTCATAAAAATAGACGTCGCAGGACTCGGCTATAGCCATGTTTAAATCAACACGCGGCGCGTGACCGGTGCCGCGAATCTTGAGAATCCAGTCACGGTAGCGGCGCGAATCCCCGGGCAACCGATACCACCCGGGGTCGGGCACCGTGTAATCCGGCGTGACCAGGCCCGACTCCAGGCCAGCCAGGCCCATCATCGGCTTGACGGTGGATCCCGGCGGATACTGGCCCTGCACCGCCCGATTGAATAAGGGAACATCCGGCGAGTCTCGCAGCGCGCTGTAATCGACACTGCTGATGCCATTGACGAAAAGGTTGGTGTCAAAACCCGGTGTCGAGACCAACGCCAGAATACCGCCGGTCAGCGGGTCTATCGCCACCAGTGCGCCACGTCGCCCTTCAAACGCCTCGTAGGCGGTGCGCTGAAGCTCGATATCCAGATGCAGGACAAGGTCCGCCCCCGGCAGCGGGTCATGACGTTCCAGAACACGCAGCACCCGCCCGTGGGCATTGGTCTCTACGTTCTGGTAGCCCACGGTACCGTGCAAGAGATCCTCGTAATACTTTTCTACTCCGATCTTGCCGACGTGGAAGGTACCCCGGTAATCAGTCTCGTCGAGTTCCCAGGATTCCTGTTCGTTAATCCTGCCCACGTAGCCAATGGCATGGGAGAACAGCTCGCCGTGGGGATAGTGTCTTAGCAGCTGGGCATCAACCACCACCCCTGGCAGCCGATGACGATTGACTGCTAATCGGGCGCGCTCGTCCTCGGTCAGCCGGAATCGCAGCGGCACGGCTTCATAGGGACGACTGCGCAACACCTTCTTCTGAAAGTTCTCCAGGTCACTATCACTGATAGGCACCAGCGCCTGCAGCGCCGATAGGGTCGCATCCAGGTCGGCCACCCGCTCGCGCACCACCGACAGGATATAACTGGGCCTGTTATCCGCCAGCAGCACACCGTTGCGGTCGTAGATGAGCCCGCGCTTCGGCGGCAATGGTTGTAGTTGAACCCGGTTGCGTTCGGACTGGGTCTTGTAAGTCTGGTAATTGGTAATCTGCAGGTTGTAATAACGCACAGTGATCAACGCCAGCAAGCCACAGACCAGCAGCACAGCGGTAACCGTCCGGGCACCATAAATTCTGGCTTCCCGGTGAGAATCCTTGAGAGTGATGTGTTGCGGCATTACGCGGTCGGCCAGCCCCTGGGCGCGAAAACCTAGTCGCGATGATACGGGTGGTTGACCGTGATTGTCCAAGCCCGGTACAGCTGTTCGGACAATAAAACCCTGACCAGGGGGTGTGGCAGGGTTAAATCACTCAGCGACCAGCGCTCATCGGCCCGCTGCAGGACCTCGGATGACAGGCCGTCGGGACCCCCGATAAGCAGGCTGATATTGTCGCCGGACATCTGCCAGTCGCGCAGCCGCTTTGCCAATTGTGGTGTCGACAGCGCTTTACCTTCGACATCGAGGGCAATGACCCGATCGCCGCGGGGTATCGACTTGATGAGTTGTTCGCCCTCCCGGGCGCAGAGCTGTTCGGCCTTGCTGTCTTTGCCCCGCCGGGCCAGCGGAATTTCGCGCCATTCCAGTTGCAGTTCCCGGGGTAATCTTTTCTGGTACTCCGCAACACCCTGGTTGACCCAGGCGGGCATCTTGCCGCCCACGGCCAGTACCGTGAAACGCATCAGTCGTCGGTTTCGGGGGTGTCGTGGCGAACCCAGAGTCGCTCGAGGTCGTAAAAGTCTCGGGTTGCCGGCAGCATGACATGCACCACCACGTCGCCAAAGTCGACCAGCACCCACTCACCGGCATCCTCCCCCTCAACACCAAGGGGGCGCATGCCCTGTTTCTTGGCTTCCATGCTGACGTTACTGGCCAGCGATTTCACGTGTCGGTTGGACGTACCGCTGGCGATGACAAGATAATCCATCACATCGGTCAGGCCGGTGACATCCAGAATAACGGGGTTTACCGCCTTGAGGTCTTCCAGGGCGTCTATTACGAGGTTCTTCAATGTGTCTGCATCCATGCGGATTTACGCGGTTTGCGAGTCGTTCATACTGCCCGATCTCTCCTTAAGTATAGAGCCCATGGCTCTGAATATAGTCTATTACCGACTCGGGGAGCAGATAACGAACAGAATTGCCTGATTGTAGCAGGCTGCGTATTTCAGTGGAGGAAATGGCCAAAGGGCGCAGCTCCTCGATATGTATGGTTCCCGCCGGGGCTGCGGCCAGCGCCGCGGCCGAGTCAGCGCGATGCATCGTCAGCCACTCGGCGACCGGCCCACTGGTCGGCAACTGCCATCCGGGCCGGCCGATAACCACGATGTGGGCAAACTCAAGCAGGCGCTGCCAATCCCGCCAGCTATCTATCGCCAGAAACGCGTCGCAGCCCATTACCAGGCAAAGACTGGCAGCAGCACCGCATTCGGCGCGCAACTCCTGCAAGCTGTCGATGGTATAGGAGGGTCCGGCGCGCTCGAGCTCGCGGCGATCGCAGGCCAGCGAGGGCTCGCTGGCGACCGCCAGCTCCACCATGGCGGCCCGATGTTCGGCGCTGCAAGTCGGGGTATCCCGATGCGGCGGCGAGGCGCAGGGCATCAAACGCAACTCGGCTAAACCCAGGTGCTCGACCAGTTCCAGGGCCGAGCGCAGGTGTCCGTAATGAACGGGATTGAATGTACCGCCAAGTACCGCAAGCGGGCCCGGACGGGAAGCGTCAGTCAAGAGCGGACCTGCCCCTCACCCAGCACGATGTATTTCTGCGAGGTCAACCCCTCCAGGCCAACGGGACCGCGGGCGTGCAACTTGTCGGTGGATATACCGATCTCGGCGCCCAGTCCGTACTCAAATCCATCGGCGAAGCGGGTCGAGGCATTGACCATCACCGAGCTGGAATCGACCTCGCGCAAAAACCGCATGGCACGCGGGTGATCGCGGGTGACGATAGTGTCGGTGTGCTGGGACCCGTACTGGTTGATGTGGGCTATGGCCTCATCGAGGCCGTCGACAACCCTTATTGCGAGTACCGGCGCCAGGTACTCCTCATACCAATCCTGCTCGCTGGCGGCGAGCACGCCGGGCAAGATGGCGCGGGTTTGCTCGCAACCGCGCAGCTCAACCCCAGCCTCAGCATAGGCCGCTGCCAGTGGCGGCAGCACCGCAGCCGCTTCGGAAGCCGCGATCAGCAGGGTCTCCATGGTATTGCAGGTGCCGTAGCGCTGGGTCTTGGCGTTGATGGCTATAGCCTGCGCCATCGCCAGGTCGGCCCCGCTATCTATAAAGACGTGGCAGACCCCGTCCAGGTGCTTGATCACCGGCACCCGGGCATCCTTGCTTATCCGCTCAATCAACCCTTTACCACCGCGGGGCACGATCACATCGACATACTCCGGCATGGTAATCATCTGCCCTACCGCGGCGCGATCGGCTGTCGCCAGCACCTGTATGGCGGCGACCGGCAGGCCGGCAGCCTGCAAACCCTGGGCGAGGCAATCGGCTATCGCCGCGTTGGAGGCCAGCGCCTCGGAGCCGCCGCGCAAGATAGTGGCATTACCCGACTTCAGGCACAGGCTCGCGGCTTCGACTGTTACGTTGGGCCGCGACTCGTAAATGATCCCGATCACGCCCAGCGGCACTCGCATACGGCCCACCTGAATACCGGAGGGCAGAACATTCATGTCGCTGATGCTGCCAACCGGGTCAGGCAGGGCAGCCACCTGACGCAGCCCCTCCAGCATGGTGTCAATCCGCGCCGGTGTCAGCTCGAGGCGGTCCAGCAGGGCTGCCGCCAACGCGTTGTTGCGACCGCGCTCCATGTCCTCGGCATTGGCCAGGGCCAGCTGCTCACGAGCACCATCGAGGGCATCACAGGCAGCCAACAGTGCCTGGTTGCGCACAGCCGTCGACGAGGCCGCAACCACCCGCGAGGCCTGCCTCGCGGCTGCCCCGAGCTCCGTCATGTACTGCGCAATATCCATTGTTCGACTACCGACAAATTGGTGAGCGGCGATTATACCCGATGGCCATCGCGCGTGTGCTAAGCTGCTGGCCAAAAATTACCGGGACAAGTTACATGGCCAACACGCCCAAATTCGAGTTCTTTTACGATTGCTCCAGCCCCTGGACCTACTTCGCTTTCGCTCGCGCCGAACCGTTGCTCGCCCGCTACAAGGTACCGGTCATCTGGCGACCCATCCTGGTCGGGGGAGTATTCAATGCGGTAAACCAGCAAATCTACGCCGCCCGCGAAAGCATGTTCGGCAACGAGCGGCGTCTGCAGCACTACTTCAAGGATATGCAGGATTGGTCCGAGTACTGTGGTATCAAAGTGCAGCAGCCCGAGGTCTTTCCGGTTAACAGCGTCAAGGCCATGCGCGGCGCCATCTATGCCGACGAACTGGGCAAGTTAGTGCCCTTCTCCCGGGCTGTATTCGCCGCCTACTGGGGTGATAATCGCGATATCTCCCAGGACGAGGTGCTGCTCGACCTGTGCGAACAGGTGGGAATCGATGGCCAGGCCCTGCTGGGCGCCGCCGCGGACGCTCGCTACAAGGACCAGTTGCGGGACAATACCGAAGAGCTGGTAGCGCGCGGCGGCTATGGCTCTCCGACCATGTTTATCAACGATACTGACATGTACTTCGGCAATGACCGACTGCCACTGGTCGAGCACAAACTGCAGCAATTGCTCGCCGTCTGATAGCTGGTTTGATCGCCAAATTGTGGTCGCCAGCCGCGGTGACCTCACTGCTGCAGCTGCCCTTCTAAATATTGTTGACAATCATTCTCATTAGCATTAACGTTAAGCCTCACTCGATCCAATGAGAGTTTCGGCAGCGATAATGTACGTTTGTATCTGCAAAGGCATCACCGATACCCAGATCCGCGCCGCGGTTCAGGATGGCGCCAGCTCTTTGCGAGACCTGCGCAATACCCTCGGTGTCGCCAGCCAGTGTGGCAAATGCGGTACGCTGACCAGGGACATCGTCAGGGAGTCGCTACAAGACCACGCCGGCAGCGAGGAGCAATTGTTCTACGCCGTTAGCTGACAGCCCTGCCCAATAGCTGAATAATGATGATAATCACTCTGATTATCATTAGAAATTACTTTTAAAATCAACTACTTATATTGACCTTGCTGATCGGCGAGGGCATACTGCCACGCTTATGCAATAAGGAGAAACTGAATGAAAGGCGACCCCAAAGTCATCGAACACCTGAACACGATCCTCGGTAATGAACTGGTGGCAATCAACCAGTATTTTCTGCATGCACGCATGTACAAGGACTGGGGGTTGCAGGAACTGGGCGATCACGAGTACCACGAATCCATCGACGAAATGAAACATGCCGACGCCCTGGTCGAGCGCATCCTGTTTCTGGAGGGACTGCCCAATATGCAGGACCTCGGCAAACTGATGATTGGAGAAAACACCAAGGAAATGCTCGAATGCGACCTGAAGCTTGAGCATATCGCCCACAAGGACCTGAAAGACGCCGTGGCCTACAGCGAATCAGTTGGCGATTACGTCTCGAGGGAT
>CALJFL010000069.1 GCA_938074135.1 uncultured Halieaceae bacterium
GTTGCGATGCGGTTTCACGCTGATCGGGGTCGCTGACAAAGACGGCAACACAGGGGCTGGATTGTCCCTCGTGCCATTCACCTGTGGATACAGGGCGCAGCACCAAGCCCAAATCGGCATGGCCGCCATCGCGGGGCACCCTCAGTGCGCGGACCAGTGAGGTCTCCCCGCGGTGCTGGGCCTCGATCACTTGTTCGACGGCGGCTTGCAGCTCACGATTTATGTCTCGGCCCTCGACATGCAGGTGCTTGCCGTGCAGGGTCAGGCCGCCAGTTTCTTCCAATACAGCACGAGCCACGGCATTGGTGTTGAGAACCCGCCCCTGCTCGTCCAGGATGATGGTGGCAACGGCCAATTGGTCTATGGCTCCGGCGTAGATGTCTCGCTCGGAAGTGGTGCGGCTGAGTGTCGCGAAAATCTGGATGGCGCGGCACAGGTGTGGGGTGATCCGGGCCAGTCTCTGCCGGTCCTGATCGTCGAATCGCGGCTCCTCACGTCGCCGAGAAATGCGCAATCTGGCCAGCATGCCGCCGGGTTCCTGCGTATCAACCCCGAGTATGCGGAACAGGTTGATGGGCTGCAGGTATTGCTGGTAGTACTCGGACACGACCAGTTCAGTATCTGGCAGCAGGTCTTCCAGGCTGATGACCTGATCAGGGGGTAGATTGATAAAAGGGTCCAGTGAAAAAAATTGTTCGCGATAGGCCGTCAGCTCCCAGTCGCTGGGGTCGCCCGATTCAGATTGGTCCTCGGTTATTCCCGGGTCCGGTCGCAGGCTGTTGAGAATCACGCCCCGGTCGCCTTCCGCTGGTGGCCTTAACACCAGCGACACGACCTGGGCATCGAACATTTCTCGCAGCAGGGGCAGGGCACTTTGCCATGGCTTTTGTTCCAGCGCTCCCTCGTAGATCAGCCCGATTAGGGTGTCATAGGCCTGATCAAAGTCCTCGATGCTCATGGTTTGGCCGCGACCGATGGGCCTATTTCTCGATACTGGATAATTCAGCTGCCACTTCCGTCAGCAGCTTGGGTCGGCCAACACCCCAACCCTGCAGGAAGTCGACGCCTATGGTGCGCAACTGTGCGACGATTTCCTCATTCTCGACCGATTCGGCAATGGTTTGCTGACCGAGGAAGTGGGCCAGGTCATTGATCGAGCGCGCCATGGCGAAGTCGTTGCGATTGCGGTGAATATTGGTGATGAAAGTGCCGTCTATTTTCACGTAGTCCACCGGCAATTCCCGGAGGTAATTGTGACTGGCCAGTCCGGTGCCGAAGTCATCAATAGAAAACTTGCAGCCGATATTGCGGAAGGTGCGGACAAAGTCAGCCGCTTTGACCAGGTTGGAGATGGTACCCGTTTCGGTAATCTCAAAGCACAGTTTGCTGGTACCCACACCGAATTCGGAGATCTGCTCCAGCAGGTAATCCATAAAGGCGTCGTCAGTGACACTGGTGCCGGACAGGTTGATGGCGAGGTTGGGAACGATTTTCTGGGCATCCATCAGGCTACTTATCCAGCTGAAGGCTTCCTTCACGACCCAGCGATCCACCATGCTCATGAAGCCGTAACGCTCAGCAGAGACGATGAAATCTTCCGGTGAGCCCAGCGATCCATCCGGATTGCTCAGACCGAGCAGCAGTTCGTAATGGGCTGACACTTCTTCGCCGCTGACTACGGTACTTTGCACGATTGGCTGTGCCCGCAGTACAAAGCGATCGGTGGCCAGCGCCTCTTCCAGGTCGAGCCGGCTTTGTTTCAGGTCTTTTTTGTGCTGCAGCAGTTGCGCCTGGTCTTCGGTGTACTCGATAACCCGGTTGCGACCCTTGTCTTTGGCGACCTGCATGGCTCCGCGAGCGGAGGCCAATACCTCCTCCACGCCGGCACTGGTTTCGGTGAGAGGCGCCACCCCTATGGACACGGTAAAGCTGACTTTTTCGTTTTCGATCTCGATGCTGCTGCCTTCGATATCGGCTCTTACTTTCTCCGCAAATTCGCTGGCTTTTTCCATACTGCGGTCTACCAGCAGGATTCCGAATTCGTCATCGCCAATGCGTGCCGAGGAGGTCTTCTTGCCATGCAGTTGCGACAACAGTTTGGCAAACTCCAGCAGTACCAGGTCACCGTTGACCTTGTCGTAAACCTCGTTGACCAGGCTGAACCGGTCGATGTTGATAAACAGCACGGCATCCTGCGAGGCTTTGCGTTGCGCGTGGCGCAGGGTGCGACGCATCTGCTCGAGGAAGGTGTCGCGGTTGATCAGTTTGGTCAGCGCATCGTGATTGCGTTCAAAGCTGAGCGTTTTTTGCACGTGCTCCAGCGTGCCGTACATGCTTTCGTCGACGACAGACATCTCATCGGCGGGTGCCGGTGGCTTGGCCCCTTTACTTAAGTGCCTGGCCAGCTGCACGTTGGTCATCTCGGCATTTTTCTGCCCGCGGTCATTAACGAAGATGAACCGGTCTTTCTCGGCACTGACCCAGGCCAGCTGCATTCGCTGTTTCTTACCGTTCTTGTCGCGGTAGTTAAGCCAGCTGCCAGTTTCAATTTCTTCTACCCGCCTGACCCAGCGGCGCAAGCGAGGCAACTCCTCGATGCGGGCTCTGCGCTGTTGCGGGGTGACAACCGGCGCCGGGCGCGCGATAGTCGTGGTAGACACCGCATGATTGCCAGCGATCGTCTCCTGTAACTCGTCCAGCACAGCCTCATGGGCGACGTTAGATGGCAGCGCCGAGCTGATCTGCTGGCGGATCATGTCGATCAGCGGGGCAGCCTCAAGGCCGCGCTGCATTTGGGTGTCGCCGTCGACTTTGCCGAGCTGCTGCTCGGTCAGCCATCGTGATACCAGCTCCAGGGTCTTGGTTTGTTCATGCCAACTGCTGCTGTCCGGCCCCTCTTTCACATGGGTGAGCACCATCAGGTCACGCCAGCCAGTGTCTACCAGGTCTTTAAGCACCTTGGGTGCCTCCGGTGGGGTGATGTAGGCCCCCACCAGGTCTTCCACTGCCTGTCTGGATTGGGTCAGTTTCTCCTGGCCCTCCTGGGTACGCACTACCCGCTCGACGTTGCGGGTATGGGCCCGTTCCTGCTGTTCTGCCAGTTTGTCTATTTTGCCCAGGGCATCGTCGAAAACGGTGCTGTCCTGGTCGTATTCCTCGACGATCTGCTCAACGATTTCGCCTACCCGGCTCTCCAGCGCCCGGTTGGGGAAGTTTGCAGAGCCGGCCAGCTTGGACAGTTTATCGACCACTGCCCGGGCGGCATGGTTGCGGTCGAGGAAGAAACGGGGTTCCGTCAGTGCTAATTTGGCCAGTGGAATTTGCAGGTTCTCCAGCGTCGGTTTCAGCTGTGTGCTGACATCGAGTTGTGACCGAATTGTGCCGAACAGGTTATCGACAAGGTCCAGCTGGTTGAGACTGTCATCACTGAGCCCTGTGGTGTCTTCAAGACCACCAATCTGGCCACTGTTGGCTGCCAGGTATTCTCTCAGGGACGCAGCCTGTTGAACCTCGTTGCGCACTTCGGCGTTGCGTTGCAGTGCGCCGAGTGCCTTAGCGATGGCCTGCGGATCGGCCAGGTTGGCAGCGCCAGCCTGGCTGCCTTGCGCGCCTCCAGAAAGCCCGGCAGCTTGCCCCTCACTTTCGCGCCTGAAATTCAGCGCATCGATAACAGACCGGTATAAATTATCGGGATTGAGGCGCTCGGCGATCTTCTCGACGACACCTTCCACCACCTCATCGACCATGCGTCGGGGTTGCGCCTGATCCCTCTCGGGCCGACGATTGTCGGGGTCGGGCATTTTGGCAGTCTCGACCCGCTCATTGCGCGCAGGCTCTTTTTGTTCCGCTGCCGGGGCTGGCTGCTCCCGCGGTAGTATCGGCTTGGCAGGCCTGTTGCGATTGATTTCGGCCTGTTTGAGCAACGACCCCTTACTGATAATTTCTTCTTCTACCTGCGGGCGGATACCCTGCTGCGCCATACCGGCATTGAGCGGATTGTAATAGCTGTCCAGTTCGCGGACGAACTCGTCAACAAAATAATTAAAAATTTCGGGAATGGCCGCTTGTGGTATTTTTTGCCCGTCGACCGCGTTTTTAAATGCCCGGCACAGCTCTTCGACATGTACCGGCAGGCGCACCGTCAGTGGATCGGCATCGATTAGCGTGGCAATACGAATGACTAATGCCTCCAGTGCCACCTGGTGCAACTCCTGGCCGATGCTTATCATGCGGTCAACGGCGAGGATATCCTCGAATTCGTTGATATCTACCAGGTCCAGTGAGCCGTCGGCCTGCTTCTGCCACTCGTGGCGTCCCCGCCTTGCCGGCGTCAGGTCGTCGTACAGTTCATCGATATGCTGCTTGAAATTATCAATAAGCTGGCGGCCATGACGTTTGATTTCGTTGAGCGCCTCGTAGTACACATTGTGGCCGGAGGAGCTTTGCGGGCCGGTGGTGGAAAGATCAAACAGGTGGTCTGCCAGGTGCATGATGAATACCTGCAGCCGCTCGTCGAGCAGGGTGAGGCTCTGCGCTTGCAGACGTTGCAGTATTGCGGCGCGCTCGACATCAGAAAAGCGGCTCGGCTGCAACTCGGGGCTGTCGGCGGCGGGTTGCTGCTGAACGTTGGGAAGCAGTGCAGCGAGGCAGCGGCGGGTATCGGCGTTGTTGCTGTCGGCGATGCGAAGTTCAATGCCTTGCTCGGAATTGGTGTCGACCACGACTTGAAAGGCCAACGGTGCGCCGCTGTCTCCCAGCAACTGGTCGCAGTGCAGTTTGATATTAGCGCCTGTTGTCAGCCGCATGCGATTGGCCGCGCCTTCCAGGCTGGAATCTGTCGGTACCAGGGTCAGTTTGTCGGTACCGACCAGTGACAACTCACCGGCCACGCGAACTGCATCATCCACCTCCAGGGAGGCGGTTAGAGCGTTAGACTGTCGGTGCTGTTCGGCCATCAGGTCTCGCGAATCGGGGGGCTGCAGTCGGCAAGCCGCAGTACCCGCTTAAGTCGGTGGACTGGTGCCGGAGCAGTATACCCCGAAGTCCTGACCGGACAAGCGCTGCACACCCTGATAGGTCACTGTTTTGGGGTTTTTTTCCGCTTTCCCTTCAGGGCTTTTTTAAGCCGCTGCTTGTTGTCGTAGTAATGGAAGGGTAGGCGCCACAAGGGGCTGAAAGCGCGGCCGTAGTGATCTTCGTAGGCAGCCATGAATGCCTCCCTGTCCCGCCAGCCCAACTTGTAGGCGATGCGGATCAGATCCTGTAGCCGGTGCCGTTCGCGCAGGCGGGAGCCGGGGCCACGCCAGACCCAGGCCCGACCGATATCGATAACCATTGGCACGATGTCACCTGCCGCGTTGCGAGCCAGCAGCAAGTTGCCTGAGGACAGGTCCCGGTGCACGATCTGACGGTTATGCATGTGGCAGACAAATCCGCTCAGTAAATCGAACCAGGCCGCCTTGTCCAGGCCACAGTAATCGGTAGCGCCGTCCCGGAAGGCCGCGTAGACAGTCCTGGCAGAGAAGCTGTCTGGAATGAATTCGCACAGGTACCAGGAGTCGCGGATGCCCGGAGAGTCTGGTCGCTCATAAAAGCACACCGGTAGCGGTGTTGCTACGCCGCGCCCGAGCATACTGCAGGCATTGTTCCAGTGGCGCCGGCCTTTGCTGGGACGAAAGCGATAGCTGAGCCGCTTGAAGCCGGTAACCCGGTTGAGTTTCACGGTGATCTCGCCGCCTCTGCCCCGGGGATCGGTGACGTTCCACAGTCGATTACGCGCATCACGCAGCACCCGTGTTTCGGGCAGGGTTGGAATGACCTGGGCCGACAACTGGCTGGCCTGGGCGAGATCCGCCGATTGCTGTTCACGACGCAGCATCAGGGCTCCCGTCCACTGTCGATCAGCCATTGCGATGGACTGCTGAGCCGGTGTTGCCAGATGGACGATATTGTCGGCGACAGGGACAGCAAGCGTATCTGCCACCGCGTCGGCAAAGTGGATGAATATAGGTCGTTCGCCGGCAACAGACTGCGCTGGCAGGCTTTCGCCTGCACTATCTGCAAAGCTGGCGGTTTCAAGGCTCGCAGGGCTGAACAGGCGGTCCAGCGGGTAGCTCTGGCCGTCGCGACACCAAAGGACAAACGCGGGGTCGTCATCTCCAGCCGCGAGTTTGAGCACGCTGACGCCATCGGGTTGGTGCAGTACGGGGGTGACCTGCTTACCCTGTAAGGTCCTGGCGGTGTGAGCCAGAGTGCGAAACGCTGGGGTAATGCTGAAATCTTCCGCCTGGCCGCGAACACGCTGGTAGTAGGTGACCTGATCGATCACCGGGTAGTCGGGGCAGGCATCATCAATCAGGCCATCGCGATTGCAGATCAACGGTCCCCAGTAGACCCGGCGCAGGGCGCCGCTGGCGGCCGCCAGTAGCAGGTAGCGCAGCATGTAGTCAGCCTGTTTTTGTGCCGGCCAGGGCGAACGTCGGGCCGCCCGTTTGCTGGTCCAGCAGGTGTAGGTACATATCAGTTCGCTGCAGCCTCGCTGCCGTCCCAGCTGTGCCAGCACCCGCGCTTTTTTGACCAGGTTCAGTTTCAGGAGGGCTGTGGCGGCCCGGCCCAGAACCCGGTGATCAAATGCCTCTGGTTCGATGACCCGCTCGACAAACAGGTTGTCCGTGTGCACCGCCGGTGCCCGACCCAGGCGGCGGATAAAGGACAGAAAGGCAGCGTTGTAGAGGGGTTCGAAATCAGACACATTCGGCCCGGCCACCCTGACGCCAGCACTGGCAGCGCTGCGCAGGGCAATGTCCCAGGCGACCAGAAACGTGCGGCCGGTAAAGCCCGACCAACGACCACGATTGGGGGTATTGCCTATCTCGAACAATTCAACGCGCTCGCCGTAGCGCTGGAAAACCTGGTCGAGGAATTGTTGCCAGCGCAACTGTGCAGCCGGATCTTCAGCCAGGCCCTCGGCTTCGGTCAATGGCGGGAAAACGTCCAGCAGGACCCGGTAGCCTGCGTCCAGCAGACGTTCCAGCAAGCGTTGCGCCGGACCCTCGAGGCTGTCGTAACTGAAGTCCATGCGCAGGTCCCGCAGCGCGAGCTCAGACAGTCGCTGGAGAATGAAATCGTCAACTGCAGGGTCTTCTGCAGGTGCCACATTGACGCCCAGAAAGTCAGCGGGCACGTCCTGTGTGGCAGGTATCCACGAGTTGCCCAGCCAGCCCGGGGCCTGCGCAATGGCACGCAGGAAATCCAGTGCGGCGACGGGGTACCCGAACAGCGGATGCAACAGTTTATTCAAATGAAGTCCGGCGAGTCCCGGGTCCTGATGTTATGGATTGGCGTTGATTATATCACCGTGATCGCTATGACCGCCCCCGCTGGATTTAAGCCGGAACGCCACGATGGCATCGCCTGGACTGGACCAACCGTGACCGCCGGCAGCGATAACCACGTACTGGGGGCCGGTTTTACTGACCCGATAGCTGATCGGCGTGGCGTTTCCCGTGTACGGAAGAGCGTGGCGCCACAGTTCGTCCCCCGTCAGGCTGTCAAATGCCCGAAAATAGCCGTCACTGCTGGCGCCGATGAAAAAGAGCTTGCCTGCGGTGGCCAGGCCGCCACCAATATTGGGACTGCCGGCCTCGAACCACAGTGGCCATGGAGCCAACCCCCTGGTGGTGCCCAGCGCTCGGCGCCACAGTACTTGCCCTGACTTAAGGTCAACCGCTGTCAGGCTTCCCCAGGGCCTGGGGTTGCACGGTGCGCCGACCGATGACAGCAGAGGAAACCGGCGCACTCCATACGGGCTGCCTTCCATGGGGTAGTGCTCCAGGGGATAGCCGGGCGCCGGGTTCAGTGCGTCGTACTCGGCCCGTGGTATCAGCTGTACCACTGCCGCCATGTGCATCTGGTTGGCGTACAGGATGCCCTCATCGGGATCGATGGTGATGCCGCCCCAGTTGATGCCACCGGTGGTTGTTGGGTATAGCACGCTACCTTCGAGGCTGGGCGGCGTAAAGATCCCGTCGTTACGATAGCTGGCCAGCCTGCGTTGGCAGCTCTTGCGGTCAAACCAGACAAAGCCGTCCATGTCGTCGGCGGTCAGCTTCTGCGGCAGGTGTAATGGCGCCGGGTGGGTGGGGAAAGGTTGCGTAGGGGAGAGCGCTTCGCCGGGCACACCGCCTTGTGGCACCGGCTGTTCAAGCACCGGGTAAAGGGGCTCGCCGGTTTCCCTGTCGAGTAGAAAAACATGGCCCATTTTGGTGGCCTGGGCGATACCGGCCCGGCCGCCACCAACCCCGGGAATATCGAACAGGGTTGGCTGCGCTGCGACATCGTAGTCCCAGACGTCGTGATGAACAGTCTGGAACCGCCAGCGCAGCTCGCCCGTTGCCGCATCCAGGGCGACAACCGAAGAGCCGAAGTAATCAATCCCGTCACGGTCCCCGCCATACAGGTCGGGCGAAGGGTTACCTGTGGGTATGAATACCAGTTGCCGCTGGGGATCTCCCGAGATGGGTGCCCAGACATTGGGTGACCCCAGGTGATAAAGGGTGTTGCCTCGCTCGTCGCGGTGCCGCTGTCGGTAGTCTTCGGTCACTGGCTCCCAGGCCCAGGCCAATTCGCCACTGCGCACATCGAAGGCCCTGACCACGCCACTGGGGACATCCCGCCGCTCATTGTCGGGTACGGTAGCTCCGACGACCGCCAGGTTGCCGGCGATGTAGGGCGGGGAGGTGGGGTAGTACTCCCAGCTGCGAGCACTGTCGATGCCCTCTTTGAGACTGACCCTGCCGGCACTGCCGAAGTCCTCGCAGGGCTGGCCGGTGGCAGCGTCGAGGGCGATCAATTCGGCGTCGCGGGTACCGTATAAAATACGTTCATCGCAGCGTTCGCCGCTGGGCTGCTCTGTACGCCAGTAGGACACGCCGCGACAGACCGCCGGGTACAGGCCACTGTGTTTGTTGCTGACCTGCGGATCAAAAACCCAGCGTTGTTCGCCGCTTTCGGCAGCGAGCGCGAAGACTCGCCCGAAAGGTGTGCAGTAATAGAGCGTATCGGCGACGACCAGCGGGGTTACCTGCAGCGAGGTAAAGCCCCACTCGCCACTGCCGTCGGCGATGTCGCCAGAGTGGTGGGTCCAGGCGACTTCGAGCTCGGTGAC
>CALJFL010000070.1 GCA_938074135.1 uncultured Halieaceae bacterium
AGCCATCAGGTATTTATTGAGCCGGAGGGACTGACGACATCGGAGCTTTATCCCAACGGCATATCGACCAGCTTGCCCTTTGATGTGCAGATTGACCTTGTCCATTCAATTCGTGGCTTTGAGCAGGCCCATATCACCAGGCCAGGCTATGCCATCGAATATGATTTCTTCGATCCCAGGGATCTCAACTATTCGCTGGAAACCAAGGCACTGCCTGGCCTGTATTTCGCCGGTCAGATTAACGGCACCACCGGATACGAGGAGGCTGCGGCCCAGGGCTTGCTGGCCGGCCTGAACGCGGCACTCGCTGTACAGGGGAAGGAACCGTGGTGTCCGCGGCGCGATGAAGCCTATATCGGTGTACTCGTGGACGATCTAATTACTCTCGGAACCCTCGAGCCCTACAGGATGTTTACCTCGCGCGCGGAATATCGTCTGTTGTTACGCGAAGATAACGCGGACTTGCGATTGACGGGCAAAGGCCGCGAACTTGGGCTAGTTGACGATGAGCGCTGGCAGCGGTTTGTTGGCAAACGTGAAGAGATTGATAAAGAGACCCGGCGATTGGGCAGCACCTATATCCATCCCGAAACGCCGCAGGCTGAAACACTGTCAGCCGTGTTAGCGAAGCCCATTACAAGGGAATACTCGCTGGCTGATCTGCTTAAGCGACCGGAACTGGGTTATCAGGATGTAGCATCCCTCAAGGGACAACCAACTGAAGACCCACAGGCCGCTGAACAGGTTGAGATCCAGGCAAAATATGCCGGTTACATCGATCGTCAACAGGATGATATTGAGCGTTTGCGCCGGCATGAAAATACCCCGTTGCCGACAGATCTGGATTACGAGCAGGTCGATGGGCTGTCTAACGAGGTACGCCAGAAGTTGATTAGTGCCAGGCCAACAACGCTGGCGCGTGCCTCCCGGGTTCCCGGCGTCACGTCAGCAGCGGTATCGCTGCTGCTTGTCTACCTGAAGAAACGCGGGGCCCTGGCCAGTTCCGTTGCCGGGAGAAAGTCTGCCTGACATGGATGAGGCCTGTGCCCTGTTGTTGCGGCGCGGATGTCGTGAAATTGGCCTGGAGCTGACCGAGTCTGAGCACGCGGCCCTGTTGGCCTACCTGGCGTTGCTGGTTAAGTGGAACAAAACCTATAACCTGACCGCTGTTCGTGAACCTGAGGCAATGGTCGTTCGCCATCTGCTCGACAGCATAGCTATTGCGCCCCTGGTGGATGGGCAACGTTTGATTGACGTCGGTACCGGAGCCGGCCTGCCGGGTGTACCGCTGGCCATTCTCAATCCGGACAAAGAGGTTCACCTGCTCGACAGCAACAGTAAAAAGACGCGCTTTCTTTTTCAGGTGAAAACCGCTTTGGGCTTGGCTAATATGACCGTTCATCACCAACGTGTGGAATCCTACCGACCAGAACTGTTATTTGACGTTGTTCTGTCACGGGCATTCGCCGGTTTGTCTGATATGGTTGTTGGTTGTCGGCATTTGCTTGCTCGGGGCGGGGTTTTTCTGGCGATGAAGGGCGTTTACCCGCAAGATGAACTCGCCGCCGTTGAAGCTCTTTGCACGATCGATACCGTACATCCGGTGGTCGTGCCAGGGCTCGGTGAACATCGCCACCTGGTGCGGATGAAACCCCTGACCGCTCAGCCAGTTTAGCGTCCAATGCAGAAAGGACTTGTTTAAGTGCCAAGAATTATCGCCATAGCAAACCAGAAAGGCGGGGTCGGCAAAACGACGACCTGTGTCAATCTGGCAGCATCACTCGCCGCCATGCGCAAACGTGTCTTGCTGGTCGACCTGGATCCGCAAGGCAATGCCACTATGGGCAGTGGTATCGACAAATATGGAATAGAGCGCAGCATTTACGATGTGCTGGTGCATCGTGCGCCTTTGCGCCAGGTTGTGGTGGCGACTGTAGAAAGTGGATTCGATGTCCTACCAGCGAATGGTGACCTGACCGCGGCCGAAGTTGAATTACTCGAAGTGGAAGGTCGGGAGCGGCGATTGCGTGCCGCGCTCATTGAGGGCGGAGCCGACTACGATTACATGCTGATCGACTGTCCCCCGTCACTGAATATGCTGACGCTCAACGGCTTGGTGGCGGCGGATGGCGTCATTATTTCCATGCAATGTGAGTATTTTGCCTTGGAGGGCCTCTCGGCCCTGATGGATACTATTGCTGGTGTTGCCGATTCTGTTAATCCGCAACTTCAGGTCGATGGAATCTTGCGGACCATGTATGACCCTCGCAACAGCCTTACCAATGAGGTATCGGCGCAATTGCACAGCCATTTCGGTGGAAAAGTTTACCGTACGGTTATACCTCGAAATATTCGGCTGGCTGAGGCACCGAGTTACGGCTTGCCGGCACTGCACTACGATAAGTATTCTCGTGGGTCCAAGGCCTATATGGCGCTGGCGGGTGAGATCATCAGGCGGGAAGAAAAACAGGACGAGCCAGCGCCGGGCGGCGGTGCCGAGATACACGATAACGGAGAGACGCAATGACAACCAGAAAGCGCGGATTGGGCAAGGGCCTCGATGCCTTGCTTGGCTCTGCAGCGTCTTCAGCGAGCGCACCGGCCGGCGAAACGGATGCGGGAAAACCAGACGAGGACGGCAGTCTCAGGGTGTTACCAGTCGACCTCATTCAACGAGGCAAATACCAGCCACGTCGGGATATAGAGCCCGAGTCACTGCAGGAGCTGGCTGACAGCATCAAGGCCCAGGGGGTGATGCAACCGATCGTTGTTCGACCCATATCGGATCGAAAGTACGAAATCATCGCCGGCGAGAGGCGCTGGCGAGCGGCTCAACTGGCTGGGTTGGCAGATATTCCCACCCTGGTTCGCGAAGTCAGCGATGAAGCCGCGATTGCTATGGCTCTGATCGAGAATATCCAACGTGAGGACCTCAATCCCATTGAGGAGGCGGCGGGTTTGCAGCGACTGCAGCAGGAGTTTGACCTGACTCAGCAGGAAGTGGCTGACGCTGTCGGCAAATCCCGCTCTACCGTCACCAACCTGTTGAGGCTGATGACTTTGCAGGAAGACGTGCGCCGATTGCTGGAGCATGGTGACCTTGAAATGGGTCATGCCCGGGCACTTTTGGGTCTGGAGGGAACCGATCAGTCCCAGGCGGCCCGGACTGTGGTAAGCAAGGGGCTGTCGGTGCGCCAGACGGAGGCATTGGTGCGCAATAGCCTGGTCCGCAAGGCCAGCCCACCGGAACCGCGGCACATGGATCCGAATATTCGTCAATTACAGGATGATCTGGCGTCCCGAATAGGCGCCAAGGTTGCAATCCAGCATAGCGCCAAGGGTAAGGGCAAGCTGGTGTTGAGCTATAACAGCCTCGACGAACTGGATGGAATCCTCAGCCACATCAAATAGCCCGCACTTAGCTGTAGAGCATGGCTTATATAGTGTCCTCAAAATTGACAGATACTATATAAGGTAGACACAGCAAAGGCTGTCGCGCTACCTGGTGGAGGTCACCAGAAATGTGGCCCGACATTAGGGTGACAGGCTCTGTATCTGGTTGAACCTGACTATTAATCCACCTATAATGCGCGCGCCCTGATCGAGGAAGAAACCCGAGTGGCTAATGGCAAGGGGAGAATGGCATGGCGCCAGTGAAAGGTGCCGAGATTGCCCGCCCTCCGGTCCATCGTATTACCCTGGCACAACTTGTATTCCTGCCGTTGCTTTGCGCGGGTTCGTGGTTGTTACGGGGCCAGGTGTCAGCGGTATCGGTACTGTGCGGCGGTCTGGTTGCAATCTTGCCACAGGCTTACTTTGCCGCTCGTGCATTTAGATGGCGCGGCGCCAGCGCCGCCAGGCAAATTGCCCGAGCCAGCTATGCAGGCGAGATAGGCAAGTTCATTTTGAGCGTCGCCGGGTTTGCCCTGGTGTTCGCGGCAGTGCGACCCATAGAGGGCGCAGCAGTTTTCATCGGTTATCTGGCGATGTTACTGATTCAAATTATTGGAAGTTGGTTGTTACTTCGTTGACAGCCAGAAGGAAAGACTGAGACAAGAGTTGTTATGGCAGGCGAATCACAGACGATTTCCGAATACATTGTCCACCACCTGACTAACCTCACCTATGGAAAACTGCCAGGTGGTTTTGAGCGTTACGATGGCTCCATGGTGCCAGAAGGCGGTGCCTGGGTGATGGCACATGGTGGCGCAGAGGCGTCCGCCATGGGGTTCAACGCCATTCATGTCGATTCCATGATCTGGTCGATTGGCCTGGGTATTATCTTCTGTTGGTTATTCCGCAGCGTGGCCAAGAAAGCTCAGGCGGGCACGCCCAGCGGCATCGTGAACGCGGTGGAAATGATCGTGGAGTTTGTCGACAACACAGTGCGCGACACATTCCACGGGCATAACAAACTGGTAGCACCCCTGGCGCTGACTATATTCGTCTGGGTATTCCTGATGAACCTGATGGATCTGGTGCCTGTTGATTTAATTCCCCACACGCTGATGTTGCTGGGTGTTGAGTACCAGAAAATTGTGCCCTCAACCGACCCGAATATCACCATGGGTATGGCGGTTGGTGTTTTTATCCTGATGCTTTACTACTCGATTAAGGTCAAGGGCTTTGGCTTCGTTAAAGAATTGACCATGAACCCCTTTAACCACTGGATGTTTATTCCGGTGAACCTGTTTATGGAAGTGGTTGGGCTGCTTGCCAAGCCGTTTTCACTCGGTTTGCGACTGTTTGGCAACATGTACGCGGGCGAGATGATTTTTATCCTGATTGCAGCACTCTTCAGTGCTGGTCTGGCGTGGATGGCGCCGGCGGGATTACTACAAGTAGGTTGGGCGATTTTCCATATTCTGGTTATTACCCTGCAGGCTTTTATCTTCATGGTGCTGACGATCGTTTATCTCAGCATGGCGCATGAAGATCATTGATTTACGACTCTTTAACTTTTGATTTAACTCTAGGAGAAAAAAATGCCTGAATTAGTCTTTGTTGCTGCCGCCATCATGATGGGCCTTGGCGGACTCGGTGCCGCAATCGGCGTGGGCCTTCTTGGCGGCAAACTGATTGAAGGTTCAGCCCGTCAGCCGGAGCTGGCTCCGAAGCTGCAGGTTACCTTCTTCCTCGGCGCAGGCCTGGTAGACGCGATCCCCATTATTGGTGTTGGTATCGCGATGTACCTGATCTTTGTTGTCGCCGGTTAATCCAGCATCCGTTGCAAAGGGGGTGGATATGATAGCCACTCCAAAATACCTGTGAGGAGCAAAGCGTGAATATTAATCTTACGCTCATTGGTCAGATGTTGGCGTTTGTGGGCTTCGTCGTTTTTTGCATGAAGTATGTATGGCCGCCGATTATTGCGGCTATGCAGGAACGCGAACAAAAAATTGCCGACGGCCTCGCCGCTGCAGATCGTGCTAGCCATGACCTGGAACTGGCCCAGGAGAAAGCCGTAGAGCGCCTGAAAGAAGCCAAGGAAGAAGCCGCTGGCATTATCGATTCCGCCAACAAGCGCGCTAACCAATTGGTGGAAGAGGCCAAGGACATTGCTGTGGTAGAAGCAGATCGCGTGAAGGCATCTGCACAGGCAGAGATAGAGCAGGAAACCAACCGTGCGCGAGAGCAGTTGCGTACACAGGTTGCAGCCCTGTCTTTGGCTGGCGCCGAAAAAGTTCTGGGTGCAGCGATCGACCAGGAGGCTCACAACGAGCTGGTCGAGAAGCTGGCAGCAGAGCTGTAAGGCGGGAAACCTATGGCTGAACTAAGCACACTGGCACGTCCCTATGCCAAGGCCGCATTCGAGTATGCCCGCGAGCATGGCATTCTGGCTGAATGGTCCGCGCAACTTGGCGTTGCTGCGGCTGTCTCTGCCGATGATGGCATGGAGTCGGTACTTAACAACCCCTCCCTGACCGATGAGCAACAGGCCCGGACGATGGCCGATGTTTGTGGTGAAGCGCTGGCGCCGGAGATGAAGAACTTTGTTTCAATTCTCGCCGCCAACAAACGCCTGTCGCTGCTTCCGGAAATCTCATCGCAGTTTGAGCTGTACAAAGCGAATCACGAGAAGTCCGTGGATGTGGAAGTTATTTCGGCCTTCGACCTGGGCGACGCGACAGTCGATAAACTCGCGAGTGTATTGGGCAATAAGCTGGAACGCGACGTGAAAGTCAGCACCGCCACCGACAAGGAACTACTGGGTGGCGTTTTAATCAGGGCCGGCGATCTGGTGATCGATGGCTCCGTGCGCGGCAGGCTTAACAAGCTCGCCGAAGCATTGAATTCCTAGAATTTAGGATTGAGGAACAGAGCATGCAGCAACTGAATCCATCTGAAATCAGCGAGATTATCAAGTCGCGCATCGACCAACTCGATGTGTCGTCTGAAGCTCGCAACGAAGGTACCGTGGTATCGGTTACCGACGGTATTATTCGAATCCACGGTCTTGCCGAAGTGATGTACGGCGAGATGATCGAGTTTGAAGGCGGCATCTACGGGATGGCCCTGAACCTGGAGCGAGACTCTGTCGGTGCTGTAATCCTCGGTGATTACAAAAGCCTGGCGGAAGGCCAGAGCTGTCGCTGTACCGGTCGAATTCTCGAAGTACCGGTAGGCCCTGAGCTTCAGGGCCGCGTGGTAGACGCACTGGGCACACCGATTGATGGTAAAGGCCCCATTAATGCGGCCATGACCGACCCGCTGGAGAAGGTGGCCCCCGGTGTTATCGCCCGTCAGTCGGTTGACCAACCAGTCCAGATCGGCCTGAAAGCGGTAGACGCTATGGTGCCCATCGGCCGTGGCCAGCGCGAGCTGATCATTGGTGACCGTCAGATCGGTAAGACCGCAATCGCGGTTGATGCCATCATTAACCAGAAGGGCTCTGGTATTAAGTGTGTTTACGTAGCGATCGGCCAGAAGGCATCTTCTGTCGCCGCCGTGGTACGTAAGCTTGAAGAGCATGGCGCGATGGAACACACCATCGTAGTGGCCGCTACAGCATCTGATCCTGCGGCCATGCAGTATCTGGCGCCATTTGCCGGCTGCACCATGGGTGAGTATTACCGCGACCGCGGTGAAGACGCCCTGATTATTTACGATGACCTGACCAAGCAGGCCTGGGCTTACCGCCAGATCTCCTTGCTGCTGCGGCGGCCGCCGGGTCGTGAAGCCTATCCAGGCGATGTTTTCTACCTCCACTCGCGTCTGTTGGAGCGTGCCGCTCGAGTCAACGCCAAATATGTTGAGGACTTCACCAACGGTGAAGTGAAAGGGAAAACCGGTTCTCTCACCGCACTGCCCGTCATTGAGACCCAGGCGGGCGACGTGTCGGCATTTGTACCGACCAACGTGATCTCCATTACCGATGGCCAGATCTTCCTTGAGGCGGATATGTTCAACGCGGGTGTCCGGCCAGCGATGAACGCAGGTATCTCTGTTTCGCGTGTTGGTGGTGCCGCCCAGACCAAGCTGATTAGTAAGCTTGCCGGTGGTGTTCGTACCGCTTTGGCCCAGTACCGCGAACTGGCAGCATTCTCGCAGTTTGCTTCAGACCTCGATGACGCCACCAAGGCCCAGTTGGATCACGGTGAACGTGTGACCGAGCTGATGAAGCAAAAGCAGTACTCACCCAAGTCGATTGCTGAAATGGGTGCCGTACTTTATGCCGCCAACGAGGGCTTTCTAACCGACGTCGAGGTCAACAAGATTGGTGACTTTGAAGATGCGCTGTTGTCCTACATGCATGCTGAGCATGGCGACTTCATGAGCAGTCTGACTGAGAGCGGCACTTATAGCGATGAAGTCTTGGATACGTTCAAGTCTGCCATCGAGAAGTTTAAGTCAACGCAGACCTGGTAAACCGATATGGCAGCCGGAAAAGAAATTCGGACCAAGATCTCCAGTATCCAAAGCACGCAGAAGATCACCAGTGCGATGGAGATGGTGGCCGCATCGAAAATGCGTAAGGCTCAAGATCGTATGCAGCTGGGTAAGCCCTACGCCAGGCGCATGCGCTCAGTGGTGGGTCATATCGCTAATGCCGCGCCAGAATACCAGCACATGTTCATGGAAAAGCGCGACATCAAGCGCGTTGGCTACATTGTTGTGTCAACCGATCGCGGTTTGTGTGGTGGCCTCAACATCAACCTGTTCAAGGCCACCGTCAAATCGATGAAAGAGTGGAACGACCAGGGCATTGAGATTGATCTTAGCCTGGTGGGTGCAAAAGCTACCGCATTTTTCGGTAGCTATGGCGGCAACGTGACCGCTGCAGTGCGTGACCTGGGAGAAGAGCCCTCGATTGCAGACCTGATTGGTGGGGTCAAAGCCATGCTCGACGCTTATGAGGAAGGCAAGATCGATCGCTTGTTCCTGGTGAGCAACCAGTTTGTAAACACCATGACCCAGGAGCCGGCTGTAGAGCAGCTACTGCCTCTGGAGGCAGAAGAGTCCGAGGAGATGAAGCATCACTGGGACTATATTTACGAGCCCGATGCCAAAGAACTCCTGGAAGGCCTGCTTACTCGCTACATCGAGTCGCAGGTTTATCAGGCTGTTGTGGAAAATGGCGCCTGTGAACAGGCCGCGCGTATGTTGGCAATGAAGAACGCCACAGATAATGCCGGCGATTTGATCGACGACCTGCAGCTGATTTACAACAAAGCGCGGCAGGCCGCGATCACCCAGGAACTATCGGAAATTGTCAGTGGTGCCGCAGCGATCAGCTAGGTAACACGGTTGTAAAAATTTGGTGATGGACGCTGCCCGACGGCACCGACCTCAGCCGCAAGAATTGAACTTTGAATTAGAGGATCCGAACATGAGCAGCGGACGAATCGTACAAATTATCGGCGCGGTAATCGATGTGGAGTTTCCACGCGAAGACGTACCGAAGGTATACGACGCTTTGATAGTACCCGAGAGAGAACTCACCCTGGAAGTTCAGCAGCAGTTGGGTGACGGCGTTGTTCGCGCCATCGCGATGGGTGCATCTGAAGGCGTCAGCCGCGGTCTGTCAGTTGACAACACAGGCGCACCAATCTCTGTGCCAGTGGGTATAGAAACCCTGGGCCGTATTATGGACGTGCTCGGCAATCCCATTGATGAGTGTGGCCCTATTGGCGAGAAAGAGCGTGCCGCCATCCACCGTAAGGCGCCGACCTATGAAGAACTGTCTGCCTCTGACGAGCTGCTGGAGACCGGCATCAAGGTAATCGACCTGGTCTGCCCGTTTGCCAAGGGCGGTAAAGTCGGCCTGTTCGGCGGTGCCGGTGTGGGCAAGACGGTTAACATGATGGAACTGATTAACAATATCGCTACCGAGCACTCCGGTCTGTCCGTGTTTGCCGGTGTGGGTGAGCGTACCCGTGAAGGTAACGACTTCTACTTCGAGATGCAGGAATCGAAGGTTGTTGATGTGGAAAACTTCAGCAACTCGAAAGTGGCCATGGTATACGGCCAGATGAACGAGCCGCCCGGAAACAGACTGCGTGTGGCGCTGACCGGCCTGACGATGGCCGAGAAGTTCCGTGATGAAGGGCGTGACGTGTTGCTGTTTATCGACAATATTTATCGTTATACCCTGGCGGGAACCGAGGTATCGGCACTGCTGGGTCGTATGCCGTCAGCGGTAGGTTATCAGCCCACGCTGGCTGAGGAGATGGGTGTTCTGCAGGAGCGCATTACCTCTACCAAAACCGGCTCTATTACCTCGATCCAGGCGGTATATGTACCGGCGGATGACTTGACTGACCCGTCCCCGGCAACAACCTTTGCTCACCTCGACTCAACCGTTGTACTGAGCCGTGATATTGCAGCGAAAGGTATTTATCCCGCGGTAGATCCTCTGGATTCTACATCGCGTCAGCTGGATCCGCTGATTATCGGAACCGACCACTACGACACCGCTCGCGGCGTGCAGTCTGTACTGCAGCGCTACAAAGAGCTGAAGGACATTATCGCTATCCTGGGTATGGACGAACTGTCAGAGGAAGACAAGCAGACTGTAAACCGCGCGCGTAAGATCGAGCGTTTTCTGTCCCAGCCCTTCCACGTGGCAGAAATTTTCACCGGTTCGCCGGGTAAGTACGTGTCCTTGAAAGATACAATTGCTGGCTTCCAGGGAATCCTGGCGGGCGAGTACGACCACCTGCCAGAGCAGGCGTTCTACATGGTTGGCAGCATGGAAGAAGCTGTCGAGAAAGCCAAGACCCTGTAAGCCGTAAGTTAACGAGGCCAGAATTATGGCAATGACAATTCACTGCGATATCGTCAGCGCGGAAGAGGAAATTTTCTCCGGGCTGGTAGAGATGCTGGTAGCGACCGGCAGTGAGGGCGAGTTGGGTGTGAGCTACGGCCACGCCCCGCTGCTGAGTGCGCTGGTGCCAGGGCCGATTCGCATCGTGACTCAAGGTGGTGAGGAAGAGGTTTACTATGTGTCAGGCGGCTTTCTGGAAGTACAGCCAGGCGTAGTATCAATCCTGGCCGATACCGCCATACGTGCCGGTGATGTTGACGAAGCGGCGGCTGAGGAGGCCCGCAAGGAAGCAGAACACGCACTCGCCAACCAGACCGGTGACTTCGATTACGGCCGGGCCTCAGCCCAGCTTGCTGAGGCGGCTGCTCAATTGGCAACGTTGCGCAAAATGCGTAACAGGGCCGGGCGCGGCTAGCGTCTCCAGCTCAGACTCCTCGAACCCCGGCTATCGCCGGGGTTTTTCGTTTCTACTATAAAAACCGCCACAGCGTGTCGAACATAATTTGCTGGGTAGAGGCGATCGCCGCGGAGTCGATGATCACGACCACCGGATAATTCTGGTCGGCCAGGGTAATCATGGCGACCTTTGGCGGGTAAATGGCGATATAGGATGCATCTGCGGTATCGTCTGCCGCCAGCCATTTTCGCTCCGCCAGCTCTGCATCGTCGCCGCCTTCTCCAACAGCGATAACGCGAACCTTGATGCCGCGCTCGATTCTCTGGCGGGTAAAGTTGGGGAAAGGCCGGTAGAGGTGCTCGCGCAAGGTCTTGGTGGAAATCACCGAGTAGCCGCTGTCGGGAGACCGGCCGGCGGTGCTGAGAATGTCGCGCAGCACCAACTCAACGCCATCGTCGCCCTCATAAAACCGGACATTGCCGGGGCTGAATTCTGTCTGTGACATTTTCAGGGTCGGAATAATCTCCCGGCGCAGCTGTTCCATAGCCTGGGTCAGGGCCTGTTGCTTGCTCTCGCCAAGCGTCAGTAGCCGTTCCGGGTCCTCTGCCTGAAATACCCGCCGCCGACCCCGGGGAAAGTAACTGACAACGCCTTTACCGGCCAGTTTCTTCAGGGTTTCGTAGGTTGTACCGCGGTTGATGCTGGCCTGGGCGGCCACGTCTCGAATAGAGGCTGGGCCGAGTTTCAGCAGGGCCTCGTAGATGGCTATCTCTTTTGCATCCAGCCCTAGCTGGGCCAGCGCTTCATTTTTACTTGTTGTCATTATTTTTGTGACAATTGGCGTTGTGTTGATTAATTCAAGCTGTAATATGCGCCCTTAGACTAATAAATGTCAAAAAACAATTGACATAAAGACGCCACCTTAATCCTGGAGCCGCAAACCATGAACCTTGAAGTCATTATCCTGGCTGCCGGGCAGGGCACCCGGATGCGCTCAGCTCTGCCAAAGGTACTGCACGAGGTAGCGGGTCGACCGCTGTTGGAGCATGTCATTGAAACCGCGTCACAGTTGCAGCCCGCCGCGATTCACGTGGTTGTAGGTCACGGCGGGGACAGCGTGCGTTCGGCGCTCTCTGGCTACTCACTGCAGTGGGCAGAGCAGGCCGAGCGCCTGGGCACCGGGCATGCCGTTTTGCAGGCGATGCCTGCGGTTAAACCGGACAGCACAGTGCTGGTGCTCTATGGCGATGTTCCGCTAATTGCACAAGAGAGCCTGCGGGCGCTGGTGGATCTGGCGGCCAGTGGTCCGGCACTGTTAACGGCCCGTCTGGCAGACCCCCGGGGCTACGGCCGGATTCTGCGTGATGGCGAGGGGGCAATACAGGGCGTGGTTGAGGACAAGGATGCATCCCCCGAGCAGCGCAAGATAGACGAGATTAATACCGGCGTGCTGGCAGCCCCGGCCGCGGCACTGGCTACTTATCTGCCGCAGGTTGGCAACCAGAACCAGCAGGGTGAATACTATCTCCCGGATATCCTGGCTTTGGCTGTGGCCGATGGCATTCCGGTTGCCGGTGTTGAAGCAGGCAGCGAGATGGATGTGCTGGGGGTCAATGACCGGGTACAGCTCAATACGGTTGAGCGCGAATACCAAAGGCGCCAGGCGGTGGCGCTGCTGCGCGCCGGCGTCGCCATTGCCGATACCGCACGCATCGATATACGGGGCAAGCTGCATTGCGGCAGCGATGTCAGTATTGATGTCGGGGCTGTGTTTGAAGGAGAGGTGTCACTAGCCGACGGGGTGAGCATAGGGCCGAATTGCGTGCTCAAGAATGTGTCGGTCGGTGCGGGTGGGCTTGTCCATCCCATGTCGCACCTGGAGGATTGTCAATTGGGTGACGGTTGTTCGGTAGGACCGTTTGCCCGGCTGCGAACCGGGACCGTTTTGGCAGATGGAGCCCGTATCGGAAATTTTGTAGAAACCAAAAAAGCGCGCATCGGCGCCGCCAGCAAGGTCAACCACCTGTCTTACATTGGTGACTGTGAGATGGGGTCCGATGTGAATATCGGAGCGGGCACCATCACCTGTAACTATGACGGCGTCAACAAGCACCAGACTGCCATCGGGGCAGGATCCTTTGTTGGTTCAAACAGTACCCTTGTGGCCCCCGTCCAAATTGCCGAACAGGGGTTTGTGGCCGCTGGCTCTACGATCACCAAACCGGTGGCCCGGGATGAGCTTGCAGTTGGACGCGGGAAACAGCGCAATATCAGTGGCTGGATACGTCCGACCGCCAAAAAAGAACAGGGCGAATAATCATGTGTGGCATTGTGGCGGCGACCGCCCGTAGAGAAGTATCGGAAATTCTACTGGAAGGGCTGCGACGGCTTGAGTACCGCGGTTACGACTCCGCCGGTATTGCGCTGGTGGACAATGAACGCAACCTGCAACTGCATAAACAGCTGGGCAGGGTAAGTGAGTTGGAGCGGGCACAGGCCCTCAATCCAATTCTCGGTTGTTCGGGGATCGCCCACACCCGCTGGGCGACACATGGCGAGCCATCGGTGGCCAATGCTCACCCTCACCTTTCTGCCGATCGCGTGGCCCTGGTGCACAACGGCATCATAGAAAATCACAAGGAGCTGCGCGAAGAGCTGCAATCCGAGGGTTATGATTTTTCCTCGGTTACCGACACGGAAGTGGTTGTTCACCTGTTGCACCGGCAACTGGCGAGCGGCAACACGCTGCTGGAGGCAATGCAGAACACCGTCGCCCGGCTTGATGGCGCCTATGCGCTGGCCGCCATTGACACCCACAACCCGCAAGAGATTGTTGCGGCTCGTGAGGGCAGTCCGCTGGTGATTGGCGTAGGTATTGGTGAGAATTTTCTGGCATCTGACCAGATGGCTTTACGCCAGGTAACCGACCGTTTTATCTATCTGGAGGAGGGCGATGTGACCGTCGTTTCATCGACGGACCTGAAGATTTACGACGAATCTGGTGAGGCGGTGGCGCGTCCCACAACCATGATTTCCGAGGCAGTGGAGGTCGCCGACAAAGGCGAATATGATCACTTCATGCTCAAGGAAATTTACCAGCAACCGCAGGCGTTGCGGGCAACTCTCGGCAACATTCCTGCCGCGGCCAGTGTGCTGGACGAGGTATTTGGTGAACAGGCCGCGGCGATTTTCGATCGGGTAAAGGCGGTGCAGATCGTGGCCTGTGGCACCAGCTTTCACGCTGGCATGGTTGCGCGCTACTGGCTGGAGGAGCTGGCGGGTGTGCCCTGCCAGGTCGAAGTCGCCTCGGAGTTTCGCTATCGCAAACGCGTCCAGCATGCCGACACACTATTGGTCACGGTATCGCAGTCGGGTGAAACAGCGGATACGCTGGCGGCACTGCGTAATGCCGCGCCAGGAGAGTTTATCGCCAGTCTGGTGATAGCCAATGTTGATAACAGTTCTTTGGTTCGTGAGTGTGATTTGTCATTCCTGACCCGCGCCGGTGCCGAAATTGGCGTCGCGTCTACCAAGGCGTTTACGACCCAGCTGGTTGCCCTGTTGATGCTGACCATGGTGCTGGGGCGTCGTGCCTCGATGTCCACCAATGCCGAGCAGCGGATTCTGCAGGCGCTGCGGGAACTGCCGGCGCTGGTAGAACAGACACTGCAACTCGACGACGCGATAGAGCAAATATCAGAGCACTTTATTCTCAAACACCACGCACTTTTCCTGGGGCGCGGCATCCATTACCCGATCGCGATGGAGGGGGCCTTGAAGCTGAAAGAGATCTCCTATATTCACGCTGAGGCCTATCCCGCCGGCGAACTCAAGCACGGGCCACTGGCGCTGGTAGACGCGGACATGCCCGTGGTGGCTGTGGCGCCGGGCGACGAACTGCTCGAAAAGCTCAAGTCCAATCTGGAGGAAGTGCGCTCGCGCGGTGGTGAGCTTTATGTGTTCGCTGATGCCGACGCGGGCTTTGCCGGGGAAGCGCGGGTCAAAGTTCTGCCCATGCCTCACTGTGAAGAGGTACTCAAGCCGGTTATTTATACCGTTGCCCTGCAGCTACTGTCTTATCACGTGGCGCAGCAAAAAGGCACAGACGTAGACAAGCCGCGCAATCTGGCGAAATCGGTCACGGTGGAGTAATACGCTACCTGAAGAGGTTCAGGTAGCGCTTGTTTGCTGTCTCGAAAGGCTTTTCGTCGAGACGGCGGAGTCTTTAACCCGGGTTGGCGGCCTTGTACTCTCGGATCTCGATATTGAACTGGCCCGCAACTTCCTCTTCTTTGGAAACCGCGTTGTTATAGGCGTCGATACCCTTTGTGTAGGCTTCCTGGGCAGCAGCCATCTCTTCCTCGGTACCGGTCTTGGCGGCGGCTTCAGCCGCGGTGTAACCTTCTTCCAGACACTGCATATAGGCAAGGTTGGCTTCCTGGAAGGCTTTTACGGACTTTTGGCCGGCGAGCATATCTTCCATTGAGGCCGTGGAGCCATCCGGAACAGCTGGCGCTTCGGGGCTGGTGCATTCGGCAAATGCCTGACTGCTGACAAGGGCCAGCGTGGCAAGTGACAGGGTTATTTTATTCATAGTAATCACCTCTGGTATCTCAGGGTAGCAACATTATCAGGACACCGGTCGCCTGCCAAGTCAGCCGCTGCCCGGTTTTATTGGCTGCCGACCCACAGTGTGGGCAGCTGGTACTCCTGCTGTAAGCGGGTCGAGATTCGCTCGGCTTCGGCTTTACTGGGCAGGTCAACGACCCTGACCCGATACACGGTTTTACCGTTGGCTGACGCTGGTGCCACAATAACCTTGCCGTAGGACGGCTCCAGCCTGGTGGCCCAATCGGTAGCGACAGCCTGCTGACTGTAGGAGCCGAAATTAACAAACCAGTTGCCGGAGCTGCTGGCAGTGGGCACCGCGGCAGCGGGTGCCGGCTTGCTGGCGGGTTTCGGTGCGGGTGCAACTGCTGCCGCAGGTGCGGGTGCAGGCGCGGTTGTCATGGAGCCTGTTGCCGCCTGTCGGCGCGCAGCAGCGCGTGCTTCTTCCAGCTTGATCGCCGCCTGACGCTGCGCATCCAACTGTTTTTCCAATCCGGCTACTGTGTCTGTCAGCTGCCGATTCTCCAGGGTCAGGCTATCCAGCTGTTGCTGTAATCGGGTATTTTGCTCGGTCAGTTCTCGTTGGGCGTCGCGGCTGTTGGTGACCTGCTCGGGTCTGGCGGCGGTGGCCAATTGAGCGCGCAGTTCGCGAACTTCCTCGCGCATCTCGGCCCGTTGCTGCATCACCCCATAGCCACCACCTGCCAGCAGTAGCAGTGCCACTACCGCAACGGCGATGAGGCCAATCGGCCAGCTCTCGAAGAATCCCTGGTCTTGCTGTTGCGCTGGATCTTCATCCCACTCATCAGAGTCCAGAGCGGTTTGCCAGCTCTCATTGGACTCAGGTTCATGTTCGGGTTCATCGTCCGGATCGAGGTCGATTTCCCGGTCCTCGGCGTCCCAGTCAACTGCCTCAGGATCTTCGTTTTCCTCGGTCCAGTCCTGTGGTGACGCCTCTTCGTTGGACCAGCCTGGCACGGTTTCCTCTGCAGCTGCCCAATCGGGGCTGTCACCGGTGTCGCTATAGTCGTCCTCGTCCGTGTCGCTGTCTCCCCAGAGGTCGACGCCATCGTCATCGTCAGACTGTCTGCTTCGGCTTATGTTGGTGCTGGCAGAAACGCTATCCGCCGCGGTATTTCCGCTGGGCTTTTCCCAGATATCCAGGGAATCGTCATCGTCGGGCTCATCGATAAACGACACGTTTTCATCATAGTCAGCGCTGTCGTCAATATAGCCGGTGCCGAAGTCTTCAGCTTCCAGGTCGTCGTACTCCGTCGCCTGGTCGCTGTCGAAGGTGTCCACAGGTGGTCTACGCAGGTCCGGGCCAGCGTCTGCCGGGGCGAACTCTTCGTTGCCGAAGCCCAGTTGCTTGTCCCCGTCCCCGTCGGTCAATGAGTCGCGGTCGTCCTGATTATCGTTATTCATTATTCGCAACAGCCTCAGTCACACTGGACACACGAGAATGTTACCAGACCGTTGAGGCAATTGCTCAGTCCGAAGAACGCAACATCTGCAGGCCGCGATTCAATTTACCCAGGTGGCGGTCGACTTCTTCGCCTTTCATTTTGGACACACCCACAGCCAGTATGTCGATGACTGCCATGTGGGCAATGCGCGAGGGCAGCGGCGTATAGCTGTCATCGGCGGCCTGCTCGACATCAATGGGGATAGGAATGGTGCTGCGCGTCACCACAGGTGTGCCACTCGGTGCTAGGCCAATCAGGATGGCACCGGACTCCCGCACGTGATCCATGGCTTCCAGCAGTGAAGTCGTTCGGCCAGACTGTGAGATAGCCACTACCACGTCGCCAGGTGCCAGCGACATGGCGGACATGGCTTGAATCTGTGGGTCGGAGTGTGCTGCGCTGGCAATCTGCAAGCGGAAGAACTTGTGCTGTGCATCAATAGCTACCGGACTGGAGGCACCGAAGCCATAGAATTCAACCCGCTTGGCGTTGCATAGCGCGTCTACCGCGGCTTCTATTGCCTCGGGATTCAAGGTGTTGCGCACCCGCTTGAGTGTATCCATGGTGGCATCAAAGACTTTGAAAGCGTAATCCCTGGCAGTATCGAGCTCACTTAACTCAAACGATTCGGCCACCGGGTTCTGCGCGCCACTGCGTGCAACGGCCAGCTTGAAACTCTGGAAGCCGTCGCAACCGATGGCCCGGCAAAAACGAATCACCGTAGGCTCGCTGACGCCGGCGGCGGCGGCCAGATCGACAATGCGCATGTGAATAATATCTTCCGGGCGCGCCAGTACCAGCTCGGCAACCTTGCGTTCCGATTTACGTAATTGCTCCAGTCGCGTTTCTACTTCCCGGAGAATGGGTCTGGTGGTTGCTGTCACGTTGCCTGTTCCGCATGTCCTGGGGAAATCATTATACATTTGCTTGCATATCGTCGCTGGTAACGATGAGTGCGGAGGTTTATTTGGTTAGAATGTCCTGATGGATGTATCCGATATTCTTTCTCCCCTCAACGATGCCCAACGGGAGGCTGTCGCCGCCGACAGCCAGAACATGCTGGTGCTGGCCGGCGCCGGTAGTGGCAAAACCCGTGTGCTGGTGCACCGCATCACCTGGCTGATAAGAGCGCTGGACTTTTCTCCGTATTCCATCCTCGCCGTAACGTTCACCAACAAGGCCGCCAAGGAAATGCGAGGACGCATTGAAGAGATGCTCCATTTACCGACTCACGGAATGTGGGTAGGTACGTTTCACGGGCTGGCACACCGTTTGTTGAAGGCGCACTGGCGTGAAGCCCGGTTGCCCCAGAATTTCCAGATTCTCGATAGTGATGATCAGTTGCGCCTGGTAAAGCGGGTGTGTCGTGAGCTCGACCTGGATGAGTCCCGCTGGCCCCCCCGGCAGGCCCAGTGGTATATCAACGGCCAGAAAGACGAGGGTTTGCGCGCCGCACACATCGAGGCACCTGCCGGCGACCTTTACCTGCAAACGATGCTGAAAATCTATCGCACGTATGAGCAGGCCTGTGAGCGGGGCGGCATGGTCGACTTTGCCGAATTGCTGCTGCGGGCACATGAGTTGTGGCTGAACAGCCCCGAGGTACTGCGCCATTACCAGGGCAGGTTCCGCCAGATTCTGGTTGACGAGTTCCAGGACACCAACGCCATCCAGTACGCCTGGTTGCGGGTGCTGGCCGGAAAGGATATCCCCGTGGTAGCGGTGGGCGACGACGACCAATCGATCTATGGCTGGCGGGGAGCGCGGATCGAAAATATTCAACGCTTTGCCGAGGACTACAGCGACACCCGCACAGTCAGGCTGGAACAGAATTACCGATCTACCCAGACTATTCTGCGCGCCGCTAACGGTGTGATCAATTTCAACGCTGGCCGTCTTGGCAAAGAGCTCTGGACCGCCGGTGAAGCCGGTGAACCGATCTCGTTGTACGCCGGCTTCAACGAGCAGGATGAAGCGCGCTTTATCGTTGAGCAGGCCGAGCGCTGGATCGATGGTGGGCAGTTGCGCGCCTCTATCGCCATACTGTACCGATCCAACGCCCAGTCGCGAGTCCTTGAGGAAGCATTGATCAGGTCCGGAATACCGTATCGTATATACGGCGGGCAACGTTTCTACGAACGGCTGGAGATTCGCAATGCCCTGGCCTATCTGCGCTTGTTGTCGAATCGCGGTGACGACGCGGCGGTCGAGCGCGTTATCAATACCCCACCGCGGGGCATTGGCAGCAAAACACTCGAGACCCTGCGGCTGGTTGCCCGTGAGCGCGACCTGTCGCTGTGGCATGCCATTGCCGTGGTTGCCGAGGAAAAGCTTCTGCCCGCGCGGGCACTTACCGCTTTGCAGGGTTTTACCGTGCTGGTCAACGAACTGGATTCGGGCACTGACGAGTTGCCCCTGGAAGAGCTGGTGGAACATATCATCCAGACCTCCGGACTGATCGACTATTTTCAGAAGGAAAAGGGAGAAAAAGGGCAGGCCAGGGTCGAGAACCTGGAGGAACTGGTGAGTGCGGCCAAGCAGTTTGTGTCGGAAGAGGCCGATATGTCACCCCTGCAGCAGTTTCTCGACAGCGCTGCCCTGGATGCCGGTGATGCTCAGGCCGATGCTCACGAGGATAGTGTCCAGCTGATGACGCTGCATTCGGCCAAGGGCCTGGAGTTTCCGCTGGTGTTCCTGGCTGGCATGGAGGAAAACCTGTTTCCCCACCGTATGTCGCTGGAAGAGCCGGGCCGCCTCGAGGAAGAGCGCCGCTTGTGCTACGTGGGGATTACCCGTGCCATGGAGCAACTGGTGATTACCTACGCTGAGAGCCGTCGCCTGCACGGCAGTGAAACCTATAACACTCCCTCGCGATTTATCCGAGAAATACCGGCGGAGCTGCTGCAGGAGGTGCGACTCCACACCTCGGTCAGTCGACCCGTCAGCGCGCTGGGTCAGGCAAGCGTGCCCGATACAGGCCTGAGCCTGGGCCAGCAGGTTTACCACCAGATTTTTGGTGAGGGCGTCGTGTTAAACTTCGAGGGTCGAGGCGGCAATGCCCGGGTCGAGGTGAACTTCGATACCGAAGGCAGTAAGTGGCTGGTCGTACAGTATGCCAACCTGCAACTGATGTAACGCCCGGAAAGAGAATAATATGACGCAGTCGAATTTAGAACGCCGTTACTCGCCACTAATCATCCTGTTATTGGTTGCAGCGCTGGTGGCTGTGGTGGGCCTGTGGGCGATGGACAGGGCGGGCTCAGTCACTAACGTTACCAGTGGTGTCGGCGACTCTACTGGTAACGGCGACACCTACCACTGGAAGATCGTAACGACCTGGCCGAAGAATCTGCCCGGCCTGGGCGCCGGCCCCGAGAATTTTGCCCGCCTCATTGACGAAATGAGTGGTGGCCGGCTGACCGCCAGGGTATATGGCGCCGGCGAAATCGTACCGGCCTTTGAGGTCTTTGATGCGGTATCACAAGGCGTTGCCGACGCCGGCCACGGCGCGGCTTACTACTGGAAAGGAAAAATACCCGCCTCGGTTTTTTTTACCGCCGTGCCCTTTGGGATGACCGCCCAGGAGATGAACGGCTGGATGCATTACGGCGGCGGCCTGGAAGTCTGGCGTGAGGCTTACGCGCCATCCAATGTGATTCCACTGGCCGGTGGCAGCACGGGCGTGCAGATGGCTGGTTGGTTCAACCGGGAGATTAATTCGGTGGAAGACATCAAGGGGCTGAAGATGCGAATCCCGGGTATGGCCGGGGAAGTATTTGCTGCCGCCGGAGGTACCGCGGTGAGAATTCCCGGCGGTGAAATCTACACGTCACTGCAAACGGGCGTGATCGACGCAGTCGAGTGGGTTGGGCCCTATAATGATCGCGCTCTCGGCCTACATGAAGTGGCCAAATACTACTATTATCCCGGCTGGCATGAACCCGGTCCGTTACTCGAATTCATCGTCAATAAACAGTCCATGGAGTCTCTGCCGGCCGATTTGCAGGCTATTGTTACCGCTGCCGCCAGAACCGTGAATCAGGATATGCTCGACGAATTTACGTCCCGTAATAACCAGGCGCTACAGCAGTTGATCAATGAGCATGGAGTGCAGTTGCGCCGCCTGCCTGACGACGTATTACGGGAATTTTGGCGAGCCACTGAAGAAGTGATGCAGAAACTGATAGCCGAGGACGCGATGGCGGCCAAGGTTTATGCGTCATTCAAGACGTATTACGATGGGGTGCGCGAGTATCATCACATCTCGGAGCAGGCTTATATCAACGCCCGCGATACCGTGATGGACGAGCAGCCGGACAGCTCTACGGATTGATAGTCCGGGTGCGGCCGTTCTGGTCGATAGCGACAAACACAAATTCACCTTCGGTCACTTTGATCGGCTCACCGTCGTGCTGGGAATTTATCCATACTTCGACGACGATCCGGATAGAGGATCGACCCACCTCCAGTACGTCGCAATAGCAGGTAACGACCGCGCCCATATGCACCGGGGTGAGGAAGGTCATGCCCTCGATGGCAACAGTCGCGACTCGACCATGGGCGACGTCAGCCGCTGTAATGGCGCCCGCCATGTCCATCTGCGACAACAGCCAGCCACCAAAAATATCACCGTTGGCGTTGGTATCCTTGGGCATGGCGATGGTCTGCAGGGCAAGGTCGCCCTGCGGCACAGGTGTGGAATCGATATCATTCATCTGAGAAACCGTGGTGATGAGTGGTTTTTTGGTACGGGCCTAGTTGCCCAGCGTTGCTGGCAACCAGGTTGCCAATTCAGGCCAGCGCCACAGAGCCCCCAGTACCAACAGCTGGATGATTATAAAGGGAATCACCCCGCGGTAGATAGCGCCCGTGGGCACGGATTCGGGGGCCACACCGCGCAGGTAAAAGAGCGCGAAACCGAAGGGTGGAGTAAGGAATGACGTCTGCAGGTTGAGGGCGATCATAATGCCCAGCCAGATGGGATCTACTCCCATGGCCAGTAAAATAGGTCCCACGATGGGCACGACCACGAAGGTTATCTCGATAAAATCGAGAATAAAACCCAGCAGAAAGATGACCAGCATAACGACCAGTGTTGCCCCGATAACCCCACCGGGCATGTCGACAAAGAACTCCTGGATCAACTCCTCGCCACCGAAACCACGGAACACCAGCGAAAATACCGCCGCACCGATCAGGATCATGAATACCATGCAGGTCACTTCCATGGTGTTGACCACCACCTCCCGCAGGCGCTGCAGGTTCATCTCTCGCTTGGCGTAAGCCAGCAGCAAGGCCCCGACGGCGCCCACCCCGGCGGCTTCGGTGGGGGTGGCGGCACCGGTCAGAATCGACCCCAACACCAGCGCGATCAACACGATCGGAGGTGCAAGGCCGCGCAGCAGAGCAGCACGATCAACCTTGCCGACCTCGGCGGGCGGCGCCATCTCGGGCTTTAGCGCCGCAATCACCAATAAATAGCCGATATATAGCGCCACCAGCAGGAGTCCGGGCAGCAGTGCGCCTATAAACAGGTCCCCGACCGACACTGTTTTTGGATTGAATATGTTCATGCTCAACTGCGCCTGTTGGTAGGCGCTGGATAATATGTCCCCCAGCAGCACCAGCGCGATAGACGGCGGTATGATCTGTCCCAGCGTGCCGGTGGCACAGATGGTTCCGGTGGCCAGCGAAGGGCTGTAGCCCGAGCGCATCATGCTGGGCAGTGACAGTAAGCCCATGGTTACCACCGTGGCACCGACGATGCCGGTGCTGGCGGCCAGCAACATACCGACGATGACAACGGAAATCCCCAGGCCGCCGCGCAGGCCGCCAAATACCTTGGCCATGTTTTCCAGCAGCTCTTCCGCTACTCGGGATTTTTCCAGAATGATGCCCATGAGAATAAACAGTGGCACGGCGATCAGCGTGCTGTTACTGATAGTGCCGAACAGGCGAGCTGGCAGGGCGGCGAGAAAGGCGGGGTCAAAGTGCCCCGCAAGAATACCCCCCGCAGCGAAAGCCAATGCCGTGCCGGCCAGGGTAAAGGCAACCGGATAGCCGAACATCAGCAGCAGGCAGACCGCCAGGAACATCCATATCGCGATGGCTCCGTCCACTAGTGATTATCGCCTTCTATAAGCAGTAATGTGCTGCGCAGAATTTCGGCCAGCCCCTGCAGCAGGAGGTTGATCGCCATTAGCGGCAGGAGCGTCTTTAGCAGGAAAACCGCTGGAATACCGCCGGGTTCTGGCGAGGACTCGCGAATAGCCCAGGATTCCGCCACGTAGCTGATGCTGATTCCGCAGATAAACAGGCATAAGGGCAGCAGAAAGATGATTCCACCGAGGCTGTTAACCCAGGCCTGCCCTCTGGGCGTGAATCGGCGATAGAAAATATCCACTCTGACGTGGGCGCCGCTCTTGAGGGCGAAGGCCGCGCCCAGCATGAACAGGCTGCCATGCATGTAGGTAATAGCTTCCTGGGCGGCGATAGAACCGATGTTGAAGCCATAGCGTAATATCACCACGGATGCCGTGACCAGCGCCATGAACAGAGCCAGCCACGCGAGCAGGCGACCGCTTCGATTGGTGAAGGCATCGATGTGCTGAACCAGTGCTCGCATTGGAGAAGTTTAAACGGGTCTTTTTGATTATTCAGGTGGAGAGTATCATAGCGGGCTCCAGCGGGTGAAAGATTGTGCCACCACTTCAGGAACGGAAAAACCAATATGCTGACTGTAATATCTCCAGCCAAGACGCTGGACTTTGATACACCGCCGACAACGCGTAAAAAAACCCAGCCCGAGTTTATCGAGGATGCCGCCAGGCTGATTGACGACGCCCGAGCCATGTCTCCCCAGGATATTCGCGAACTGATGGGCGTGAGCGAAAAAATAGCGGAACTCAATCATCAGCGCTTTATGAATTGGCATACGCCTTTCAGCCTCGATAATGCCAAACAGGCCGTGCTCGCGTTCAAGGGTGATGTATACACCGGGTTGGAAGCGGACACCCTGAGTCCAACAGAGCTCGCTTTTGCCCAGAAACACCTGCGCATTCTGTCCGGACTCTACGGCCTGCTTCGGCCCCTTGATTTGATGCAGCCCTATCGGCTGGAGATGGGAATCAAGTTCGGCAACAGCGGCGGCAAGGATCTATACCAGTTTTGGGGTGACCGCATTAATCGTGGGCTTAACAGTCAGCTGAAAAAAAGCGGTTCCAGGGTATTGGTCAACCTGGCGTCCAATGAGTACTTCAAGTCGGTGAAGGCCAAAGAGCTCGATGCTGATATTGTCACCCCGGTGTTTAAGGACCTGAAAGGCGACAAATACAAGATCATCAGTTTCTATGCCAAGAAAGCGCGTGGCCAGATGGCCCGCTACATTATCGATAACGCGATCAACGAGCCCGACGCCCTGAAGAAATTCCGGGTTGCCGGCTACCGCTACAGCAAGAGTGAGTCTACCGCCCGCGAGCTGGTATTCACCCGGGATAAGCCGCCGGGCTGAGCGTGAGGAATCCGCGGTTCGGCCCATGCCCTGCGGGGGACCCCAATGACCGCTGACTTGCCCTTTTCCCAGGCCTGCGAGAACAATAAGGTACCGATTCTGTCGGTATTGTCGCGGGTGTTTGTCGATAGCCATACGGTCCTTGAGGTCGGCAGTGGCACCGGCCAGCACGCCACCTTTTTCGCTCAAAGCCTGCCGCAGCTGCGTTGGCTGCCTACGGATACGGCCGCTAACCTGCCGGTGCTTGTGCCGCGCTGTGCCAATTACCCGGGTGATAATCTAGGTCCGGTCACGGCGTTGGATGTCCGCGAGCGCCCCTGGGCAGTGCCGCCGGCAGACGCCGCGTTCACCGCCAATACCTTGCACATCATGAGTATGGAAGCGGTGGGTGATTTTTTCTCCGGCCTTGCTACTGTGCTGACGGCTGATGCTCGTCTGGCCATCTATGGGCCGTTCAACTACGGGGGTCGCTACACCAGTGCCAGCAACGCGCAGTTCGACCAATGGCTGGCCGCCCGCGACCCACAAAGTGCGATCCGTGATTTCGAGGCAGTTGATGCGCTTGCCCGCGATATTGGGCTGCGCCTGCTGGAGGACAATGAAATGCCCGCCAATAATCGATTGTTGGTCTGGAGCAGGGCTTGATCAGGAAGTCTGTTTAAAAGGCAACAGGGTGGCGGCCTGCTCGCGGTAAGCCTCAACGTGGTCGACCTCCCGCCGGGTGAAGTCGCCGACCGCCGCTGACAGCTGCGGATCAGCGATCCAGTGGTTGGAGTAGGTTTGTACCGGGTGAAAGCCGCGCTGTATTTTGTGCTCACCCTGGGCGCCCGGATCGAACCTTTGCAGACCGTTGGCGATGCAGTACTCAATACCCTGGTAGTAGCAGGCTTCGAAGTGCAGGCAATCGAACTCGTGCTCACAACCCCAGTAGCGACCAAACAGGGTGTCTGAAGAGCGAAAATACAACGCGCCCGCAACCGGGGTATCCTCGTGGTAGGCCAGGACCATGACCACCTGGTCGCCCATGGCGGCGGCGGTCTGGGTAAAGAACTCGCGGGTAAG